>DATBFI010000661.1:0-13880 GCA_036558585.1 Chitinophagaceae bacterium | reverse complement strand
TACTCTGAAAAAATATTTCAAAAAAATTTTTTAAAAATTTGGAAGCAATAAAAAAATATTATCAACTTTGCGTGATAAAATTTATAAAACAGTCGACAACATGATTCGCAAAAATCTACATATCGAAACAAAAAGATGGTTTAGTCCCATAGTGGACTATATCGTTTGCGGGGCATGCTGTTTTAAGTAAATAGCAACAAAAACTAACTGAGTATACAGGCCCCGCAAAGAGTGCGGGGTTTTTTGTTTGTCTAATTTCAGGTGCATGTTTTACTAAGAGGACAAATAAAAGACTAATGAAACTATATCAGCATAAAACTCCCGCAGTATTGTCTGCAGCATTGGATATACAATACAATGAATTCAGATTCTTTTTTGGTATTGACGTAGTTCTTTATAAACGGCCGTGGGTTATAACATAGTGCTTTTACAAAAGCTATTGGATGGCATAACCCGGTCGAAATAAAAAAATCGAACCGGGTTTTTTGTTGACCCTATAAACAGGATAGAGATGCAAAAATATTATCCCATAGTGCCCATGGTTATATTGATCATACGGTTTATGGTGTTTGCTATGCAGCACAAAAGACAAATGGCTGAAGCAAATTCATATACAGGAAAAATCCCTAACTCAATAAAACGGAGGTATAAGATGAAATTAAACTTTACAAGAAGGATAAAAGTTACAGACCCTTTATTTAATGGCCATTTTATCGACGTAAAGACATTTTATGTTTTGCAATTTGATAAAGTGCCTTGTGTATGTTTTATCGGTAACATCGATGTAACGAAAGCCTATGACCACATCAGGGAAGTTTTTAATTACGAAATAGTTTTCGTATACCAGCATGCATATTTTGATCATGATGAGCAGAAAACTTTTTTCAACAATACTGTTTTTGTTTTAACGCGAAACAGGATGATCGAATTGGCGAAAGGATATGTTCAGATCTTATATACGCCAACGGACTACCGTTGGACAAATCAACTGATGGAGGCATTGGCTGGATTCATGATAGCCGAAACGCCTGTACAAACACAGGTTGTAGGTTTTGCACGGCAGCCTGCAATGAATTGATAATAAGATTGGAGTGTTGGAAAACCAATTGCTCCAATCTTTTAAAAAATTACAACAATGGAAAAAAGTTTTGGCGAATAAAGAACACAGCGTAAAAGTGTGTGACACAACGCTGCCTCATAGCAGCAAACAGCTAAGTACATAAAAAATAGAAAAAATATGAAGACACAAAATATTATCGACGAAGCAAATAATTTTTTTGAAACTTTAAATCTGGTATATGACAGAACAAACTCAAAATAAATTCTCAAATGTTTTCTCATTTATTGTACGTGCAATAAAAGGGGAGAATATGGATTATACTACCGGCAGTATTCGCAAGGCTGTGTTTATGCTGGCGATACCCATGATACTTGAAATGCTGATGGAGAGTGTGTTTGCATTGGTTGACCTTTTTTTTGTAGGACATTTGGAACATAGTGAAAATACTCTGCAAACCGTTGCGTTAACTGAATCGCTGCTGTATATTGTTTACTCGGTTGCAATTGGTATAAGCATGGCTGCAACTGCTGTGGTGGCCCGGCGCATAGGCGAAAAAAATGAAGAGGAAGCGGCACACTCAGGTATGCAGGCGATCTGGCTTGCAATTTTTATAACAATAATTATGAGCACTACAGGATTTATTTTCGCACCGGATCTTTTGAGAACAATGGGAGCTGATCCTTTAACGGTTTCGATGGGCACAACTTACACACGTACGATGTTTGGCGGATGTATTGTAATAATGATGCTGTATCTCATCAATGGAATTTTTAGGGGTGCGGGTGATGCATCAATGGCAATGAAAAGTTTGTGGGTAGCAAATTTGTGCAACATTGTTTTGTGTCCCTTATTAATTAACGGGCTCGGACCAATACCTGCATTTGGATTAACGGGCGCTGCAATTGCAACCACAACCGGGAGAGGAATTGGCGTGTGTTACCAGGTGTACCATTTTTATAAAGGCAAAGGCATCATTAAAATTCATGCACATCATTTGAAACCGGACTTCAAAATCATAAAGTCTGTTATCAATATTGCGTCACCGGGAACATTGCAGTTCATTATAGGTTCCTGCAGCTGGATATTTCTTGCCAGGCTTGTTGCTGAAACTGGTCACAGCGCCGCTTCTGCGGGTTACCAAACAGCGTTACGTGTAGTAATATTTTTTATTCTTCCTGCATGGGGCATGAGCAATGCGGCAGCGACATTGGTTGGACAAAATCTTGGTGCCAAACAAACTTTGCGGGCAGAAGAATCGGTAATGAAAACGGCAAAGTATAATGCAGTCTTCATGGCATTGGTGTCACTCATTTTTTTGTTTGGCGCTTCGCCGATCATTTCGATCTTCACGAATGACGAAGCTATAAAGATCATTGCAGTACAGGCCTTGCGCATCATTGCGGCCGGTTATATTTTTTATGGGATCGGCATGGTAATGATCAATGCATTTAACGGCGCAGGAGATACATGGACTCCAACATGGATCAACCTGTTTGGTTTCTGGCTTTTCCAAATACCATTGGCATATGTGATGGCTTCAAGTTTAAACATGGGCCCAACAGGTGTGTTCATTGCGATACCCATATCAGAAACAGTGATCACCATTGCAGCTTATGTTTTATTTAGAAAAGGGAAGTGGAAAACGGTGGCGGTGTAAAAGCCCCAATCCCCTAAAGGGGAGTAAAAAAGTTTCTCTTAAGTAGGGAACGTAAGTCAAATAGGGTAATGCCCCTTCCCCCTAAAGGGGAGTAAAAAGTTTTTCTTAAGGAGGAATGTAAGTCAAATAAGGTAATGCCCCTGCCCCTAAAGGGAATAAGAAAGTTTCTCTTAAGGAGGAATGTAAGTCAAATAGGGTAATGCCCCTGCCCCTAAAGGGAATAAGAAAGTTTCTCTTAAGGAGGAATGTAAATCAAATAGAATAGTTTAAGATTATTAACAACTTCAAAAGTCCCTTTAGGGATTTAGGGGTAAATGCCCCTTCTCCTAAAGGAATAAAAAAGTTTCTCTTAAGTAGGAACGTAAGTCAAATAGAATAGTTTAAGATTATTAACAACTTCAAAAGTCCCTTTAGGGATTTAGGGGTAAATGCCCCTTTCCCTAAAGGGAATAAGAAAGTTTCTCTTAAGGAGGAATGTAAGTCAAATAGAATAGTTTAAGATTATTAACAACTTCAAAAGTCCCTTTAGGGATTTAGGGGAATGCCCCTTCCCCTAAAGGGGAGTAAAAAAGTTTCTCTTAAGTAGGAACGTAAGTCAAATAGGGTAATGCCCCTTCCCCTAAAGGGGAGTAAAAAAGTTTTTCTTAAGGAGGAACGTAGTCAAATAGAATAGTTTAAGAATAGTTTAAGATTATTAACAACTTCAAAAGTCTCTTTAGGGCTTAGGTAATGCCCCTTCCCCTAAAGGGGAGTAAAAAAAGTTTTTCTTAAGGAGGAACGTAGTAAACCAGAATAATTCAAGATTATTAGCAACTTCAAAAAATCCCGGAATGCAAGTCAAATAGAATTATTAACAACTTCAAAAGTCCCTTTAGGGATTTAGGGTATGAAACTCAAATTAACAGGTAAAGAATTACGTGCTGTCGGTTATCCCGAAGGACCTGTAATAAGTGTTGCGATGAATGTGATCGAAAAAAATTTTAAACATCATACAAAAGAAGATGCATTTGAAATTTTGAAAGCAGTGCTTGCATCACCTGCTGAACATATTGACGATGCAGTGCTTGCGCCAATTGCAAAAATGCTTTTGCCAAAAAAAGTCCTCTCTTTTGGGGAGGGTGCGGGTGAGGTCTCTTTAAATAATACCGGCATTCAATTTAATGTCTTTGGCAGTGAACATATTGAACAGGGGGCGCTGCACCAGATGTACACAGCAGCAAAACTACCAGTTGCTATTGCAGGCGCCCTTATGCCCGATGCACACCAGGGCTATGGGCTACCCATTGGTGGCGTGCTTGCTACAGATAATGCAGTGATACCTTATGGCGTTGGTGTTGATATCGGTTGCAGGATGTGCCTGAGCATTTTTGATATCGATCCGAAAGAGCTTACACAACGAGATGTATATTTTGCGAGAGAGTTAGGTGAAGCCACCTTATTTGGCAGTGGTGCACAATTTCAACAAGCATCGGATCATGAGATTATGGAAAATAAGGCCTTTGATGAACTGCCTTTGCTAAAGGGTTTGCAGGGAAGGGCATGGAAACAATTGGGTACAAGCGGAAGTGGCAACCACTTTGCAGAGTTTGGAGTGGTTGAAATTGATGAAGCAGATAGTGTACTAAATATTTCTGCAGGCAGGTACATTGGGCTGTTAACCCACTCCGGCTCCCGTGCACTCGGTGCAAATATTGCAAATCACTATACGAAGATTGCTATCAGCAAAAGACGCTTGCCCCAGGATGCAAAAAGTCTTGCCTGGCTTGGTCTTGATGAGGAAGAGGGGATGGAATATTGGATAGCGATGAATCTTGCGGGTGATTATGCAAGTGCATGTCATCACATCATTCATGAAAAGATTGCAAAGCAATTGGGTCGACATCCCTTGCGAACGGTAGAAAATCACCACAATTTTGCGTGGAAAGAAATATTCGAAGGAAGGGAGGTGATCGTTCACCGTAAAGGTGCAACACCTGCAGGCAAAAATGTGTTAGGAATTATACCGGGAAGCATGACGGCCCCTGGCTTTATCGTAAAGGGCAAAGGTGATGCAGCTTCTATCAATTCTGCGGCGCATGGTGCAGGAAGAAGGATGAGCCGTACGCAGGCACTTGCAAGAATTACAAATAATGCATTAACAGATGAACTAAAAAAACATGGCGTGAAGTTGCTCGGCGGTGGATTAGATGAGGCGCCATTTGCTTACAAGAATATTGAAGTTGTCATGCAAAGCCAGCATGCCCTGGTAGATGTTGTTGGTAAGTTTACACCAAAGATTGTGAAGATGTGCGGCGATGCACCTAAGCAGTGGAGAAAGAAAAAAGACGATAATATTATCGAAGGAGAGTAGAGATCAGGAAGGTAAAACTCTAGTTGCTGAAGGGACAAGAGTTTATTTGAAGTTTGTAACGTGTAGTTGATAATGTCACCTAATAAATCTTTGCCGAACTGCACCTTTAAAATAATTGTTCTGGTATACATATTATTTTGCACTTCATATTTCCGGAGCTGACCGTTAATTTAAAATTAAATGACAATAAATTATCAAGCCTTGTTACAATAAAATAGAAAGTTCAAAAAGAAACATTTCTCTATAAAAATATCCGGAAATATAGCTGTAATAACTACTTTGTAATTTAATTAGAAAATTCAGGTATATTTATAGCCAATTCTGATATTTATAAAAACCATCAATGGCTTTAAATTCTAACGGTTCCTTTATCAACCAGAGAGATCAAAACCAGCCATCCCAACAACCGGAGGAATATTTAAATTTAGTGGCAAAAGAAAAGGATCTCTATAAAAGAATTTTTGATTCACTTCCTGCAATTGTCTTTATTAAAGACAAAAACAATCAACTTCTTGAGTTCAATAAGACCTTTGAAGAATTTATGAGAATCGCGAAGGGAGAGTTATTGAGTAAATCTACCTATGAATTATTCCCTGATGCAGAAAAATATCATAAAGATGATCTGGAGGTAATTGAAACAGGTAAACCAAAATTCAACATTATTGAAGAGGTTATTGTACCGGGTGATGTGGTATGGTTAAAGACAGATAAGGTACCACTCAAAAATGACAAAGATGAGGTCATTGGCGTTCTTGGAATATCACAGGATATTACTCATCAAAAAAATATCCAGGATAAACTTGCAGCAACCCAGGAAAAATTACGTCGCTTGAATAACGAATTAGAAGAGAGGGCAATGAAGAGAACAAAAGAATTAATGGAATCAAACGAGGAATTAAAAAGAATAAATACTGATCTTGATAATTTTATTTATATCGCCTCACATGATCTTAAATCACCTATTGATAATATAGATGGTTTCATTCTTTTTTTAAGGGAAAGCCTGAAAGACAGGATCACACACGATGAAGAGAAAGTTTTTGAACGAATAATCGCCTCAGTTGACAGGTTTAGGAAAACGATAGGAGAACTCCATAAAATTACTAAAGTGCAGCGCAATCTTGAAGACAGTATTGAAGAAGTAGACCTGAATGAAATAATCGAGGATATTAAAGCAGAAATATTTTTTACAATTCAGAACGCCAATGCAAGAATAATTACTTCATTTGATGTTCCTGTAATAAATTATGGCAAGAAAAATATCATGAGCATTTTATATAATCTCATTACCAATGCAATAAAATTTCGTTCGCCGGAACGAAACCCGGTGGTAAAAATTTCTACAAAAAAGGATGCACATGGGATTATGTTATCAGTTGAAGATAATGGCCTGGGACTTGCCCCCGATGAAAAAGACAAGTTGTTCATCATGTTTAAAAGGTTACACGATCATGTAGAGGGAACCGGTGTAGGTTTATATATTGTTAAACGTATAGTGGAAAATAATGGCGGAAAAATTGAAGTTGAAAGTGAAAAGGGAAAATCAACTACATTTAAAATATTAATAAAAAAAAGCACAAAACATGTCGCTGTTTAAAAAAATTTTATTGGTTGATGATGATGAAGACTCCAATTTCCTCACAAAGCGAATAATTGTTCGCTCACATATTGCAGATGAAGTAACTACGGTGCTGAACGGAAAGGAAGCATTTGAACTGGTAAAACAATGCGCCGAAAAAAAAGCCAATCAAAATCAATATCCGGATCTGGTGCTACTTGATATTAAAATGCCTGTAATGAACGGCATAGAATTTTTGCAGGTATGCAATGCAAACAATTTGTGCAATTTTCCTGTAGTTATTCTTACTTCCTCAGTGGATGAAAGGGACAGGGAAGACACAACTAAATTTCCAAACGTTAAGGATTACATCAATAAGCCCTTGTCTTATGAAAAGATACTGGATATACAAAAAAAACTTTCTGCCGGTAATGAACAAAAAAATATTTCATAATAGGTAACAGTGATGGTCTCCAAATAGAAAAGCCTGGCTGTGTCTAACAACCAGGCTTTGCTTTTTAAGATTATTGCACAATTAAATCATTGAGGTTTGTTTCTTTATTATTATAACTTGGAAAAGCTATGCTGATATGATGAGAAGTGTCCAGTTGCCAGTAACTTACCAATAAATTTTATCATTTTCCAGCGGAAATAT
Organism: Chitinophagaceae bacterium; assembly: GCA_036558585.1. Lineage (GTDB taxonomy): Bacteria > Bacteroidota > Bacteroidia > Chitinophagales > Chitinophagaceae > DATBFI01. Next base: position 6,600 of record DATBFI010000661.1, on the reverse strand, counting down.
ATTACACCCGACAGTTTACCTGCAATAGCCCCTAAAAGTGTGCATACGGCAAGCGATATGATTTGGCTACCGCTTAAAGAAGAAAAAGTTCCTCCTTTTGAAAAATAATAAACAACATAGATTGCAAAAGCTATCCCCATTGCAAAATTTTTTGTGCTGCCCCCGCATTTTTCACTGTAGTCATTTATGATACGTGAAACGCGGTTATTTTCAGCTGTGTCAAATTGCGGTAATTGAAACTTGTACTTTTCACCTTTGTGATAGAGGTCAAACTTGCGCAGGTGCTGATGAAGTTCATAGAGCTCGGTATAACTTTTAATTACTTTCATACAACAAGGGTTTAAGGGATCAGATTAAAATTTTTATTACAGTTTTGAGTTTTCAACTTACTTTCTTTAATACAGGTACTTCTATCATGCCGGGTACATCACGATGATCAACAGTGTGTATATGCCCCGGGTAATTGAAACGATAATTTTTTCTTGTGATATTTCCAGTGACTGTTAAAGCCGTCTTGCCCGTGTATTCAAAGTTTATGTTTGAAGTATTTGATACCGCTGCAGTATTATTCAAAGCCAATGCATTTGATCGTGAATATTCATTTCTTTTTTTACCACAATTGCACATAGTTTCAAATATTAATAACGAAGTTAAAGTGCGAGTTTACTATCTTTTGTCTTTCAATTTACTTTTAAATACCTTTTAATTTGTTTTTCACCTGTTACTAATTCAAGTTTCAAGGCAGTCAAGCAGGTTTAAGAAAAACCTGCTCCGCCTTTTGCACATGAGAAAAAAATTTTCCTGTACCAGGATTAAGGGGAATAGCATACACCTAAAATGTATGCTATTCTTTTACGGATCGAAAATGGTGTTTTTCATTTTATGTTTAGCGTTATAAAAAAGGACTGGCTTTGGTCAGAGCACAAGATATATTCGGCAACTGACTTTTGTCAAGGTGAATTCTCCCAACAGCACCTGTGATTTTTCACATTTCGATGAAACGTGGTTCTTAAGAATGTAGTTTCACGATCATACGTACCTTCGCAATCCTTTAAGCCAAATATGGAAACAGATTTTTTAGTGATCGGATCGGGCATTGCTGGTCTTACCTATGCATTAAAAGTTGCAGGGTATTTTCCTGACAAAAAAGTTATAGTCATTACTAAAACACATTCAGATGAGACCAATACAAAATATGCGCAGGGTGGTGTAGCTGGTGTATGGAACGAAGTGAGGGACAGCTTTGAAAAGCATATTGAAGATACGCTTGTTGCAGGAGATGGTTTATGTAATGAAAATATTGTGGAAACTGTTGTGAAAGATGGCCCCAAACGTATCAGGGAAATTATTAATTACGGCGCACGTTTTGATAAAGATGAAACGGGTGAATATGCATTAGGAAGAGAAGGCGGTCATAGTGAGCACCGGATCCTGCATCATAAGGATATTACAGGAAAGGAAATGGAAAGAGCTTTGCTTGAACAAGTGAAGAATCACGACAACATTGAAATAATCAATTACTGTTTTGTGGTAGATATCATCACACAACACCATCTTGGTTATCTTGTAACAAAATCAACCCAGGATATTACCTGTTATGGTGTGTACGTGTTAAATCTCCACAGCAATAAAATTGAAAAAATTATTTCAAAGTTAACGATGCTTGCAACAGGTGGTTGCGGGCAGGCTTATCGTACAACTACTAATCCAAAGATTGCTACAGGCGATGGTGTTGCAATGGTATACCGGGCAAAAGGGAGAATTGAGAATATGGAGTTTATCCAGTTTCATCCAACCGCCTTATATGAACCGGGTATATCACCGTCATTTTTAATTACAGAAGCGGTGCGGGGTGATGGTGGTATTCTGCGCAATAAAGATGGCGAAGCCTTTATGGAACGATACGATGCACGAAAAGATCTTGCCCCGCGTGATATTGTTGCAAGAGCAATAGACAACGAGATGAAACGTGCGGGTACAGAACATGTGTGGCTTGATTGCCGGCATATGGATAAAGAAAAGTTTATTCATCACTTTCCAAATATTTATGAAAAATGTAAAAGCATTGGCATAGATGTGATGCAGCAAATGATTCCTGTGGCGCCTGCCGCACACTATAGTTGCGGCGGTATCAAAACGGATGAATGGAGCCAAACATCCATTATGAATTTATATGCTTCGGGTGAATGTGCAAGCACAGGTTTGCATGGTGCAAATCGCCTTGCCAGTAACAGTTTACTCGAAGCAATGGTGTTTTCACACAGGGCATACCTCGATTCGGTAAAACTGATCGAATCAAAAAATAACTCCTCCCCATTTGAAGAAGGCTGGGATGGAGTTGCTATCCCCGACTGGAATGCAAGAGGAACAAGCGAACCCAAAGAAATGATATTGATCACTCAAAGTTTAAAAGAACTGCAACAGATCATGAGTGATTATGTTGGTATCGTGCGTAATGATGTTCGTCTGGCAAGGGCAATGAAAAGGCTTGACCTGTTGTTTGAAGAAACCGAAGCATTATATAGGTCAACACGTGTATCGCCACAATTGTGCGAATTGAGAAATTTAATCAGCGTAGGTTACCTGATAGTAAAAGGTGCACAGTTCAGGAAAGAAAGCAGGGGCTTACATTATAATACAGATCACCCGTCAAAAAGCGATCTTGTACAGAATATTACTTTATAGTTGCAAGTTACAGGTTGCACGTTGCAGGTTATCTGTAACTTATACTGCAACTTGTAACCTGAAACCTGAAACATGTGTTCTAGTTGCAAGTTGCAGGTTGCAGGGTACTGGCAACTTACACTTGCAACTTGTAACCTGGAAGTTGCAGGTTGCAAGTTGCAAGTAACTGCGGATTACAGGTTACCGGTAATTTAAACTTGCAACTTGTAACCTGAAACTTGAAACCTGTATGGCAATTTACCCTTGCAACTTGTAACCTGGAACCTGAAACATATGTTATAGTTGCAAGTTGCAGGTTGCAGGTAACATACATTAGCAACTGTAACTTGTTACCTGAAAGTTACAGGTTGCAGGGTACTGTTAACCTACACTTGCAACTTGTAACCTACCAGTAACTTAAACTTGCAACTTTGTAACCTGAAACCTGAAACATGTGTTATAGTAGCAAGTTGCAGGTTGCAAGTTGCAGGTAACATACATTAGCAACTGTAACTTGTTACCTGAAAGTTACAGGTTGCAGGGTACTGGCAACTTACTCTTGCAACTTGTAACTTGTAACCTGAAACTTGAAACATGTACTACATTGTATACGGCCTCTTCTATTTATTCTCATTGCTACCCTGGCGAGTTTTGTATATCTTAAGTGACTGTATCTATCCTTTATTATATTTTGGTTATCGGAGAGAAGTTGTAATGAATAATCTTAAAATAGCTTTTCCTGAAAAATCAGAAACGGAACGCATACGGATTGCAAAAGAATTCTATAAAAATTTTGTTGATAATTTTATTGAGGCTATCAAACTCATATCCATCTCAAAAAAAGAGCTGCAAAGAAGATTTACTTTCGATCCCGAGGTGATTAATGATCTATACCACACCGGAAAAAATATACAATTAACACTTGGTCATTTCTTTAATTGGGAGTTTGCCAATCTCTGCTATTCATCGAAACTTCTTTATCCTATTGTTCTTGTTTATATGCCCATCGAAAACAAAATTTTCAACAGGTTATTTCAAAAAGTAAGAAAGAGATTTGGAACAAGTCTCGTAGCAGCTACAAATTTTAAAAATGAATTTTTACCCTACTCAAAAGGAAGGTATGCATTAGTACTCGTGGGCGACCAGAGCCCGAGCAATCCCGCCGGTTCTTACTGGGTTGATTTCTTCGGCAAAAAAACCCCCTTTTTGAAAGGTGCCGAAAGAAGTGCAAGAATGAATGACGACGCTGTTGTACTTGTAAATTTTTACAGGACAAAAAGAGGCTACTACCATTCTGATGTGGTAGTGTTAACAACTGAACCGCGCAAATTGCCGGCAGGCGAAATAACAAAACAATTAATAACATTCATTGAAGAAACTATCCGCAAACATCCGGCAAATTATTTATGGAGTCACAGGAGATGGAAATGGGAATTTGATGAAGAAAAATATGGAAAGTTGGTGATGTGAATCGTCAATTGCGAGGCTTACTTATGGCTTTGCACCTATAGCAAAGCCCACCTATACGGGACACTGTGATAATCTTATGAGAAGGCAATAATTTCTTTATAATGTAGAGATAGCCACGCCAAATGCCTTTATTTGGCTCGCTATGACGAAAACTGAAATTATTTCTTCACCACCTCAATTGTTGTTCCCTGGCCTTTTTCAGAAAAGATTGACGCGGTATAATTTATTTGTCTGGCCCTTTCCCGTATATTTCTTAGCCCATGGCCATATGTGATTTCCTTTTCATCAAAGCCGCATCCATCATCTTTCATGACCAATTTTATTTTTCTGTCCTCTTTTGTAACAGTCACATGTACATTTTTACAATTCGCATACTTGATACAATTGTTGATCGCCTCTTTTGCAATAAGCAGCAGATTTCTTTTTTCTGTTTTGTTCAATTCAAGAATATCAGCGTCGCCGGAAGAAAAATGAACATGGATATTATTTGCATTTGCAAAAGGTTGTGCAAATTGTTTAATTCTTTTCAGCAGGTCTTCAACAGTATCCCCGGTATCATCAAGTACCCATATCATATCACGCAGTCCTGAGTATGCTGTGTTTATGGATTCTCTTATTTGCTGAAAATATTCTTCCTTGTTTGGGGAAGTTTCAGCCAGAGTGGTAAATATTTTCACGCTGTTTAGTGTAGCTCCGATGTCGTCATGCAGGTCGCTTGCGATTTCATGACGGATCTGTTGTTGTTTTTTTAGTTGCGTTATCCGGTAACGATAAAAAGCATAAAATATACCACCGGCAAAAAGAATTACTGCTGCTTTGAACAAGGCTGTCTGGTACCATTTGGGAAGAAAAGTAAGTGTCAATGTCTTTGGTTCACACCAAACACCATCTTCGTTGGCAGCTTTTACTTCGAGTGTATAGGTGCTGGGAGAAAGACCGATTAATGTTACAAAGTTTCGAGTACCGAGGTTGATCCAGTTATTGTCGAGTTCTTTGATGCGATAGGCGTAAGAAGTACGCGAAGGGTTTGAATAGTTAATCCCTGAAAAGGAAATTGTAGTTTGCAAAAAATCGCTTGGGACTGTGTAGGTAGCAAAAAATAAATTTGACGAATCAATTGATCGTGTCTTTGTTTCAACTTTTATATTGTTAAGATAAAGTTCGGGTACGTATGGATTTATTGCGAGAAAACTTGGATTAATAATCGTAAACCCCTTGTCGCCTCCAACATAGATGAATCCATTTTTCACACTGCTGTTTGCGTTATAGCTGGAACTTAGTCCGTCAGACTCAAAAAAAGTTCTGCTTGCCATAGTTTTTACATTAAAATAAAAGAGTCCGTTGTTCGATGTTACAAACATTAAACTGTCATTTAATGATACAAGTGAATAGATTCCTGTGGTAGGCATTCCTTCTTTTCCTGAAATAATTTTACGTATATGATAATTTTTGTCAACTTTAAGAATGCCTGTTCCATACGCCGCTATCCAATAATATCCATCCGCTTCACATGCATCAAAAAAAATACTATAGGGATTATTATTTGTGGAATCGATCCAGGATATATTTTTTATCGAGAATGTTCGTGGATTTAAGATACTAATATTATCGTCTGATAAAATCCAAATATTCTCATCGGAGCTTTTATGTATCAAATTGACATTATTATTTTTCAATTTGAGCAACGGGCTAGTAGTAGTAATATGATCTACGATATGTCGCTTAAAATTCCACAAATAAATTCCATGTTCCCTTTCGGTTCCAAGCACCATTATAGAATCACCTATTTGTTCACCGCTATTAATTATCTCATTCTTCAGTTCTTTCAATTCATGGAAAATCAAATCCACACGAACCAATTTTTTATTTTCATTTAAAATAAAGCAACCATCATCGTTAGACACAAAAAATCTTTTGCCGTCAATACCTCTGATATACCAGGAAATTCTTCCCGTATCAATTGCTGAGATGCTGTTTTTGTCGACATAATATAATCCATTTGCGGTGCCTATATAAATTGTGGAATCATTTAACGGATACAAATAATAAATATTATCAATAGTAACTTTCTTATCAATAGTCTGATACACAGGAATAAATTTTGATTCTGTATTTGTGGAAAAAAGAAGTTCTTTACTTGTGCCTACCCACAAATAATTGTTTTTATCGAAATAAATAGACTTCACATAATAAAAAAAAGTATTTTTTGCCCCATTGGTAATGGATTGTATTTGCAGTAGTCGCCTCGATTTAAAATTATAAGTAAAAAGGTTACTGGAAGTCGCAAACCAAATATCTCCGTCCCTATCTTTATTTAACGAAATGATGTTCGGATCTGTAAATTTTTTAGGAAAAATATCTACACCTTTAATTGCGATGACCTTGTTCTTATCGTAACTTATCATTTTTAACCCATTATAGGATGCTAATAAAAGATTGGAAGAATCTACCGATACGGCAGCATTA
>DATBFI010000660.1:0-8232 GCA_036558585.1 Chitinophagaceae bacterium | reverse complement strand
TGCTCTCATCTTTACAATTGTTTCATGCATACTGTTTGTTCTTGCCTGTTTCTTTATTAATAAAATTTGTTTTTATTTGTCACCCGTTGCATTGTTTGTAATCTTGTTCTACAGTTATACAAAACGTTTTACTCCATTATGTCATTTAGTTTTGGGGCTGGGATTATCGTTAGCACCAATCGGTGCATATCTGGCCGTGACGGGGAAATTTCATTTGTTACCGCTCCTGTTTTCATTTGCCGTTATTTTTTGGGTTAGTGGTTTTGATATTATTTATGCTTTGCAGGATATTGAATTTGATAAATCACAAAATCTTTATTCCGTTCCGGCCGCATTAGGAAAAATAAAGGCTTTACGCGTTTCAGAGTTATTGCACTTCTTAAGTACTGTATGTGTAGTCGCTGCAGGAATTTATGGAGGTTTTCATTGGTTATACTGGTTAGGTATTGGAGTGTTTGCCGGCATGCTTATTTATCAGCATTCAATCGTAAAACCAAATGATCTAAGCAGGGTAAATATTGCTTTTATGACAGCAAATGGTATTGCAAGCGTTGTGTACGGAGTATTTGTTATCGCAGACCTGTTAACCCTCTAGGCGGAAATAAAGTTGTGAAATATAAATCGACCTGGAAAAATTATTTTATAACATTATTACTTCGTTTAAGGGATGGGGCATGGCTCGAATATTATGTATAGATTATGGTGCTAAACGAACAGGGCTGGCTGTTACAGACCCAATGAAAATAATTGCCAGTGGTTTAACCGCCGTTGATACAAAAGATCTGTTGTCTTTTCTAAAAAAATATTTTCAACAGGAAATCATAGAACTTATACTTGTTGGCGAACCTAAAAATTTAGACGGCAGTGATACACACGCTACTCCATTAGTAAATCAATTCATAAAAAAATTACAAAAAGAATTTCCATCTATCCCGGTTGAGAAAGTTGATGAACGTTATACTTCCAAAATAGCGATCCAGGCCGCATTGGAAATGGGCATGAAGAAAAAGGACCGTCGCAATAAAAAGAATATAGATGAGATTGCGGCCACAATTATGTTACAGGAGTATTTGGCGAAAGCCTCTAACTCCTGAAGGAGATAACAGAGATACGCTTACATTTGCATTTTTACACACTCCTGTCTGCCGAGAGGCAGGCTTTAGGGAGATGGAGGGCATAAATGATTTTACCAATAGTTGCATACGGAGCAAACATTTTAAGAAAAAAAGCCGCTGATATTATGCAGGGTTACCCTGATTTGGAAAAGTTCATTGCTGATATGTGGGAAACCATGTATTACAGCAATGGCGTGGGTCTGGCAGCTCCGCAGGTAAATAAAGACATCCGATTGTTTGTCATTGACAGCTCCCAGGTGTTTGCACACCAGGAAGATAATGAAAGGGGAAAATACCCGGACGAGCCGGGAACAAAAAAAGTGTTTATTAATGCTCATGTAAAAAAATTGAATGGAGAAGAATGGTGCTATAACGAGGGCTGTCTCAGTATTCCAAAAATAAGGGAGGATATTTTTCGTCCTGATACGATCACACTAGAGTATGTTGACGAAAATTTTATTCCTCAAACAGAAACATTTAACGGAATAACGGGTCGCATCATTCAGCATGAATATGACCATATAGAAGGTAAGCTATTCATAGATTATCTTAAACCATTAAAAAGAAAAATGCTCCAGGGAAAATTGAACGATATAAGCAAAGGCAAAATAAAAGTGGATTATAAAATGGTTTTCCCCAAATGAAGCAATGCATCTTTGCCTGTGTAGCGCTTATACTATTTGTCAACACATATGCTCAGGACACTACAGTCATTATTGAAAATCAAAAGATCACTCTGCCTGAAGTATTTGTGCATAATAACATGGATTACCTGAGTATTCTTCGCCGTATAAAAAATGACACTACTTTCTATAAGGCTTTTCGTAATCTGCGCATCTTAGAATTTTCTTCCTATAACGATATCCGTATTCTTAATAAAAAAGATGAGGGCACAAAAGCAAGCTGGTATAGTAAGACAATTCAGCACAGGCAAAATGGTTGTCGAACCACGGAAATTGCAGAGCAACAGACAACCGGTAATTTCTTTGACAAAAAAGGAAATTATAATTACACCACAGGTGAGATGTATGCTTCCATTTTTTTAACAAAAGGAGAGGTATGCGGGGAAGATAATATTGTTACAGGCCATTCCTTTAGCACTTCAGGCAAATCTGGCATTGCAAAACATATGGAGCAGTTGAAAATGCTGTTCTTTAATCCTGGTAAAAAGATTCCCGGTATTCCTTTTATTGGCGATAAGTTGGATCTGTATGATGACAGGGCACATAAGCTTTATGATTACCAGCTGCAGTTCATTGATTACAAAGGAAGTTTTGCTTACGTATTTACCATAAAGCCAAAAGAAGATCTTTCTGCTTTTAGAAAAGATGATATTGTTGTTGATGAAATGACCACGTGGTTTGATTACAAAACCCTGGAAGTATTAGCGCGCAACTATGTGCTAAGCTATAATGCAGGTGTTTATGATTTTGATGTAAACATGCAGGTAGAGATGACAAGGGTCGGAGATCTGCTGGTACCTCAAACATTACGTTATAAAGGAAATTTTGATGTAGTTTTTAAAAAAAGGGAAAGAGGTGAATTTACGGCTACACTTTTTGATTTTAAAAGATGACTTTTAGAAGTTGATAATATAAGTTGACAAGTTGATAGGTTGATAAGTTAAATTCAGGCACATTACTCGCTTCGAACACGTGCATAATTGAGGTGTGAATCAGGCCGTTGATTATACTTGCATGACCAACAATACTTTTCTTATTTAGGAGAGAAAATTAGACGGTTGACATTTTGTATTTCATCTTCATTAATAGTATGGCCCATGTTATCATATATTTTGGTGGTCACACTTGCATGCATTGATTGCAGAATATCAGTACTTGCATGCACTCGCTGTACGGGTATATGTGGATCGGGATTACTTAAGCCAATAAAAACAGGAGTGTGCTGAAAATCACCTTTATAATTTTCTGCATAAATTTTATCACCGACCAACCCGCCGGTGAAAGCAGCAACACCACCATATTTTTTTGCGTTGCGTGTAACGAATTCAAGTGTAAGACAAGCGCCTTGTGAGAAGCCGGCAAAATAAATATGGTCAGTAGAGATATTCTCCTTATTAAGGTCTGTTACTATTTCATTCAATAAAGACAGCGCTGATGAAAGCCAGGGTTCATTTTGCTGAGGTGGCGCCAAAAAAGAAAAAGGATACCATGTATTGTTCGTTGCCTGTGGCGCTATTAACGCATAATCACTGACCGTTAAATAGCCAGCGAGTGAAAGAATGTCTTCTGCAGTTGCGCCGCGACCATGAACCATGATCAACGCTTTATTTGTTTCTTTCAACGACTTGCCGGCTGTAATAATTTTTTTCGTGTGCATGGTTAATGATACTCACCTGGTTTAAAAGATACCGGTATTACGGCTTGTTCTATTTGATTCCTGTAAGTTTCATACCATGAGGGTAACTTCAATGTTTCTCCCAGGTGTTCTTTACTTTCATCAATTGTAAAACCAGGACCTGAAGTTGCAATTTCAAACAACACACCGCCCGGCTCCCTGAAATATACCGAAGTAAAATATTGCCGATCGAGTACGGGTGTTGGATTCAACATTCGTTTTATTATTCTTTCTCTTGCCTGCAATTGTGTTTGCGAATCCGGTGTCGCAAATGCAATATGATGTATGGTGCCTCCGCCACTTAAGCCACGTAAACTTTCGGGTGAACAAAGTATGTCAATATAATTTCCGGGAGAGGCTGTTGCAGCAAAACGAAAGCGATTACCCTTTTCAGCAACAAGAGTATGATCCATTTGTTCGGTAAGCACTGCTGCGGTACGTTCATAACCTTCTTCCCAAATCTCAACATTGTAAAATCCTTTGATAGAATATTCGAGTGGTATGTGTCCGTAAGTAAATCCAGGCCTTGTATCTGTGTCATTGAAAATAAGTTCAAGACCCAAACCATCAGGATCTTCAAAATAAACTGCCGCCTCATTTTCAAAACGCTCAACAGGGCTTTTATAATTCACAGCAAATTTTTTTAAGCGCTCAAGCCAGTAATTCATTGAAGCGGATGGTACAGAAAAGCAGGTTGTGTTCAGCATTCCTTTTCCATGCCGTCCCTGTGCAATGTCTTTGTATGGAAAGAAAGTAAGGATCGTTCCCGGCTGCCCCGTTTCATCACCGTAGTAAAAATGATATACTTCAGGGGCATCAAAATTCACAGTCTTTTTTACAAGCCTCACTCCCAGAATACCGCAGTAAAAATCAAGATTTTTTTGTGGATCACCTGCAAGTGCAGTCACGTGATGTATGCCGGTTATGAGTTTGCTCATAGGTTTTGTTTAGACTAAAGATAATAATTTACTCAGCTATGAACTTTAAGCTCTGAATTGCAGGAAATGCTTTGCGAGCGATACGTTATTTATTATTTCACTTCTTCAAAGGAGCCGGTTTGTTTATTCTTTCGCACGTTATCCCAGTTGAAATATCTTCCGTTCATGGAAACATATATACCATGTGATAAGGTTTGAACAAATGCAAGTGCGCTGCCAAGATTAAACAAACCATCCGAGCTGCCGAACTTAATAGGTATCATAGCGCCGGTGAGTACAATGGTTTTATCTTTCACTTTTTCGGCAAGCACTTTTGCCGTATTTGCCATCGTATCTGTTCCGTGTGTTATTACAATTTTATCTTCAGATGCCTTGATGCAATTTTCTGCAATCAGGTTACGATCTGTTTCTGTCATGTCAAGACTATCTATCATCATGAGTGTACGGATTTGTACATCCAGTTTGCAACGACCCATTCTCAACAACTCAGTCATGTGTGTATCCTTAAAAAAAAGTTCACCTGTTATTTCATTATATTCCTTGTCAAATGTGCCGCCGGTGATAAAAATTCTGATAGCCATAACCGTGATTTATGGAATTAAGTTAGAGGAAATAATTGCGATGTAAAAATATTCATCAGCATCTGATGAATAAAACAGGATGGGTTTTGTGTGTTTTCATCGCATCTGCACAAGTAGGCGTTATTAATGTATTCGTTACATGCTAAAGCAAAAAAGTTGCAAAAAAACCTCACCTCTCAATCTTCCTCGTCAGCATGACAAGCTGAAGAATAAATATTAGCTGAGAATAAAATTTTAGCAAATCAAAGAATCTAAGCTTGTCATGCCGAGGTACGAGGCATCTGCTTCTCTTGCTGAAAAGAATTACCTTCAGAGGAAGTGTGCGACGCAACGAAAACTTCATTCGTGTTCTGCTGCCTGGCTCATAATAAAAAACTCTTCCAATTTATGAGATTGCCACAGCTTTGCTAACACACAAAATCTACGAGTAAAGCTTCGCAATGACGGATTGAAAACAAAAAACACAGAACTTAGAACCCAAAACCTGCCTACCGTCAGGCAGGCTTAGAACTACTACTTATGAAAAAATTATTCTTTGCCTTTGTTGGTCGCCTGACCAACAAAAAACTTTTACCGTTGCTATTCATCATCACAACAACAAATTGCTTCGCACAAAAATTCCAACCCAACTGGCAATCGCTGAACACACGCGGAATTCCTTCATGGTTTAAGGATGCAAAGTTTGGCATCTTTATTCACTGGGGTGTGTATGCAGTGCCGTCGTATGCGCCGGTGATCGAGAACAGCGGCGACAGTTATGCAGAATGGTACTGGTATCGCGTGAAGGAAGGCAACAAATATTTCAAAGCGTTTCATGACAAAAATTATGGACCCAATTTTCAATACCAGCAATTTGAATCGCAGTTTACGGCAAGCATGTTCGATCCCAAACAATGGGCAGATGTTTTTAAACGTTCGGGTGCAAAATATGTGGTGCTTACATCGAAACATCATGAAGGATATTGTTTGTGGGACAGCAAAGAAGCAGACCGCGATTGGGGTCGTGCATGGAACGCTGTAACAGGAACACCGCACCGCGACTTGCTCGGCGATCTTACCAACGCCGTTCGTGATGCGGGTTTGAAGATGGGCTATTACTACTCGCTCTACGAATGGTTCAATCCTTTGTGGAAAACAGATAAGCCGCGTTTTGTAACCGAGCACATGTTTCCGCAATTCAAAGACCTTGTTACAAAATATAAACCTTCGGTTATTTTCAGCGACGGTGAATGGGAACTTACAGACACGCAATGGCATAGTCCCGAATTGCTGGCATGGTTGTTCAATGAATCGCCTGTTGCAAAAGATGTGGTGGTGGATGATCGCTGGGGCAGCAACACACGCGAAAAAAATAATGGAGCCACTTACACTACGTCGGAGTATGGCAGCGGCATGAACGCCGATGTTGTGTGGGAAGAGAATCGCGGCATTGGTCATTCGTACGGGTACAACCGCAATGAACAACTCGGCGATTACAAAAGCAGTCACGACCTTATTCTTATGCTTGTTGATGTTGTTGCAAGGGGCGGCAACCTGTTGCTCGATATTGGTCCCACAGCCGATGGTCGCATTCCCGTAATTATGCAGCAGCGCCTCATTGATATCGGCAACTGGCTTGCCACCAACGGCGAAGCCATTTACGATACACGTGCATGGAAACAACCGTATCAATGGAGCGAAGGCAAGGTGCCGCAGAAAAGCGATAAAAGTTTTATGGCAGGCTATGATGTTGCGAAACTTATACAGCCCAAACAAAACGAAGCGTACATCGAATACTTCTTCACCAAAAAAGGCAGCGACCTCTATTGCATTGTTCCCGCATACACGCCGCAGGTGCGCATACGTGATCTCAAAGTTGCAGCAAGCACCAAAGCCACTATTCTCGGAAGCAACAAAACATTTACATGCAAACAAGCCGGAAACGATTGTGTTATTGATCTCTCACAAGCAAAGCCCGGCGAGATTCCTGCGGAGATGTTTGTGGTGAAGTTGAGTGGGATCCTATGATTTGTCATTCCGAGTGTAACGAGGAATCTTGTATTTATTATGAACCGAACTATAGAATATAAATGAGGCTTTCGTTGCGTCGCACTTTTGTGCGTTCTGAACATTGCTCGGCTTTTTGTCTGAACCACGATCTATCTGATTTGACTGATTATTCTGATTTTAGTAAATCAGGTCATTCAGAAGAATCAGGTTAAAATCGCGGTTCAGATATTTGAAACTTCAATTTTATTTGTAATCTTTAAGGTACCAATTTGGAACCTTAGAAAAACTTGAGGTACCAATTTGACACCCCAAAAAAATTTATATCAACTCTATGAACCTGGCTATAATCCAACAAAAAATTTATGAACTGCGAGGACAAAGAATAATGCTCGATTTTGATCTTGCTGTATTGTATGAAATAGAAACTAAATTTTTGAAACGCGCTGTAAGAAGAAATATTTACCGCTTTCCTGCAGACTTCATGTTTGAACTCACTCAAGAAGAATGGAATAACTTGAGGTACCAATTTGGCACCTCAAGTTGGGGCGGTACTCGTTACATGCCGTTTGCATTTACCGAACACGGTGTAGCAATGCTTGCAAGCATACTCAACAGCGAAAAAGCGATCAACATGAGCATCACAATTGTTCGAGCGTTCATTGCGATGAAACAAATTGCATTGCAGTATAAAGAGCTCGCAGAACAATTAGCAAAACTTGAGAAAGAAACAAAGAAACAGTTTAAAGATATTTATGAAGCGTTGAATTATCTATTACAGAAGAAACAGAAAGAAGAAGATTTTAATAAACGTGAAAGGATTGGATTTAAGAAAGGGGATTGAAAATAATGACCTTGAATGCCAATCAGAGATTGGCTTTTCATTTTTACTCCGTAGTGTCCTGCGGAACACTACGGAGAGCGGAGGGAAACACCAAAGCAACTATTCTCGGAAGCAACAAAACATTTACCTGCAAACAAAGCGGCAACGATTGTGTTATTGATCTCTCACAAACGAAGCCCGGTGAAATTCCTGCAGAGATGTTTGTGGTGAAGTTGAGTGGGGTGGAGAAGTAGAATTATTATGAGCCCAACTGCAGAATATAAATGATGCTTTTGTTGCGTCGCACTTGAAAAGGTCAACTAATTCGAGGACAGAATTTTGAGTAAGAAAAAAATTCTGTTTATGAATAATCCTTTAAAAGGTGATAACACTTTGTATCGTGAGCGCATCAGTAGGTATAACGATTTTAT
>DATBFI010000659.1:0-2442 GCA_036558585.1 Chitinophagaceae bacterium | reverse complement strand
TTTAGAAAAGCTGTAGGTAAAGTCATAAAAGAGGAAAAAATTAATTGGGCTTACGTAAACACGCTATCATGTTTATTTGCCGTGCCTCCTCTTAAATTCTGTGGCTTAAGGATTTTTTTGCATGTTCATGAGATACTCGAGAATCATAAACCATTTACCAGGTATGTCAACAAATTTGCTTTAAGTTGGTGTGATAAAATAATTGCTGTATCAGAACCCGTTAAACTTAATTTGTTAGAAGTTGGAAAAAAGAAAGGGGAAAAAAAAGTAGTAACTGTATTAAATGGAATTTCAGATAAGTACCGCCCTCTTAATGCAAAGCAAGATGAAAATTCTTCCAAAACCATCACTCTTATCGGAAGGATAAAACCCGAAAAAGGTATTTGGTTTTTTCTCGATGCTATTTCTTTACTACCACAGGAATATATAAAGAAATCCAGGTTCATAATTATTGGAGGTTCTGCTCCGGGAGGAGAACATTTTTTAGAGAAACTTGAAAGTGATATAAAAAAACACTCAGCAAGAGACTACATTAAATACTACTCCTTTATTCCCGATATTTCAAATAGCTTAAACGAAAGCGATATTATTGTGGTGCCATCTTTAATGAGAGATCCCTTCCCAACGACGATTCTTGAGGGACTTAGTGCGGCGAAGCCGGTAATTGCTACTAATAATGGTGGGGCTATCCAATCAATAAAGGATACAGAGACCGGATTTCTGATAGAACCTTTAGATAAAGTAAAATTTGCCGATCGGTTAAAGCAATTAATCGGGTGCGACCCGTTAAGAAAACAAATGGGAGAAAAAGCAAGACAGGAATATCTTAAAAGGTTTACACTAGAAATTTTTGAAACGAATTTTATAAAAGAAGTAGAAGAGTTTGAAAAATTATTATGAAGAAGTAATGCTGATAAATTTTATTGAAGTTTGGATTTATCGATGTGTGATTTTTGTTTTCACGCGGATAAAATAAAAAAATTACGGAATCTTTTTTAATACATTCGCGGCTCTTTTTATTGTTTATGAGATTTTATGCAAACAGCAATTGAATGAATAATACAAGAAATAAAACTACCGCAATATTTATAGTTGGTAATAGCCGTAGCGGCACATCTATGATCTCAAAAATATTAGGAAGCAATTCTGTGGTTTTTGGTTTTAACGAATTACACTTTTTTGAACAACTGTGGTATCCGGAAAAACCTGTTAAACCAATTACAAAAGAGGAAGGTACACACTTATTTTGTGAACTGATTAGTTTGCAAAGAGAAGGCCTTTTTGCAAATAGAAATCCTAAACAATATTATGAAGAAATAAGTAGATACTTTGAGCCGGATCAAAAAGAAATTATAACTGCACCTGAAGTTTTTATGGATTTTTTGCTGTATGAAAGCAAAAAACACGATAAAAAAATTCCATGTGAACAAACGCCGCGAAATCTTTTTTTTATTGATGAAATTTTAAGTTTCTATTCAGGTGCAAAAATAATTTGCGCAATTCGGGATCCAAGAGATGTGCTTCTTTCCCAAAAATACAAATGGAAGCGCAGATTTTTAGGACACAAACGCGTCCCTGTAAAAGAGGTAATTCGTTCATGGTTCAATTATCATCCAATAACAATAAGTAAACTCTGGAATTCTACAACAAGAAAAATATTAAGCTCACTTAATAACGAAAATGTTCATCTCATACAGTTTGAAGAATTAGTGGAGCAGCCGGAAATTGTGATAAAGCGGGTATGCGATTTTTTAGGTATTGATTTTTCTGAATCTATGTTGTTAATACCTATTAATGGTTCATCAATTGTAAGTGATCAGGTGGGCAAATTAGGAATTGATAAAACAAGAAAGGGTAATTTTTTGAAGGGGCTTACAACAACAGAAATATATGTATGCCAAAAAATCACGTCTCCTTTAAAAAGTAAATTTGGATATAAAGATGTAAGAATACAGTTGAATTTATTTTCATTTCTTGCAACATGGACTTCTTTTCCGATTAAATTGTTTTTCGCTTTACTGTTAAATGTTCAAAGATCAAGAAACTTGTTCAGTAGTATAAAAAGAAGACTTGTTTTAAAAACTGCAAATTGATATGTCTTCAAAGCCGCATTAAGTTATAATTTTTTTGATGCTTATCGCGATGCTATGAAATTTTTTTGAAGACACCTTGAAAAAATTAAATAAGATAAAAACAAGGGTTCATGAATTCACATGCCTTTCTAAAGATTTTCGTACTTCAATTTTATCACTTTTAAATTTAATTATGCAAGCGAAAGCATTAGTAACAGGTGCCGCTGGATTTATTGGTTCACATGTATGCGATCATTTAGTGAAAGCCGGATATGATGTAGTTGCATTAGATGATTTGTCAGGAGGCTTTGAAGACAACGTGAATTCCAAAGTACGTTTTATAAAAGGAAGTATTAATGACGTTAAGTTA
>DATBFI010000658.1:0-15785 GCA_036558585.1 Chitinophagaceae bacterium | reverse complement strand
GCAGTGCGTACAAAGCTTTTACAGCGAGTGCCTGGCTATCTGCTAACTGCGATACAGTTATGCCCGATGACGCAGTTACTTTTCCCTGTGTGATCTCGTAAGGGCTTGTTGTTATCGCTTTCCAAAACGAAAATGACTGCTGATCATTGAACCCATACTGCTGTTTGCTATAGGTTTTAATAAACTCATCAATATCCAACGGTTTTTGTGACTGTAAACTTTTAGTATATGCACCAAGCAACATGTTGAAACCGGTGATGGGATATACATGTCTTATTGCATACAGATCTGTTATATCATCAGAAGTTTCCCAAACGGTGGAGTATTGACCCGATGTTGACCATGATGTCATAATAATTCCTTTGTAACCTAATTGCCTGCAGACAGGAATAAAATCTCTTATGTTTTTAAAATGCTTTTCCCATTGCGTCAGAAAATAATTATCGGGATGGCTGCGTATGGAAGGAGCGCCCCACACTTCAAACCCGGATTCCACAAGCTTTTCATGGTCTCCAAAATTGTTGAGGTCCCAGCCGTAATTCCAGTCAACAAGAATTGTTTGCTTTGGTAAAAGTTGCAAAGCTTCGGGATGTTTTAACGTAATGTCTGCCCACATCACCGGGGTCTTGCCCAAACTGATTACAATATCACAAAGCATTTTGATGTGGTCTATATATAATTTCGATGTCCCTTCTTTAGCAGCCTTTGCTTTGCACTTTTCACAATGACCCAATAAATAGGTTTCATCACCGCCGATATGAAAATATTTTGATGGATGTGTGGCGGCAAGTTCTGTAAAAAGGTCAGTGAATAATTTTTTATTGCCTTCTTCTTCCAAAGGACAAACCTGTGAATAATCTTTTTGATCTTCCCGCAGATATTTATATCTCGCGTGGCGTAAAATATATTCTACATGCCCAAAACTTTGTTGCAAGGGTATAACATCAATCCCAATACTGCCGCAATAACTTATAAAAGATCTTATTTCTTCTTTGGTATAAGCATATTTATTCGGTATAAGCGGATGTGACTCGAAAGGATAAGTTCCCTCCCACTCCATAACAAGTGTGTTTATTCCCTGTTCGCTTAATTTTTTTGCAAAAGCCTTTAACGCATCCATCTTCATTACCTGTATTCTCAGGTCGAGATGAAAACCTTTTACGACGAAATCTTTTTCCTGTGCAGTTGCAGATTGAGCAAACAAAAATTGGATTGTGAAAGTAATAGCAAACAATACGCTGGAAAATCTTTTCATAAGATGTAATTATGCTTCTGAAGAGACTAAGATAAGTTTAATTGTATCCGCATAATCAACCATTAATAAATTAGCCGCACCTGCCTGCCGGCAAGCTGGCAGAAACATTAGAGACATAATTTTTTTCACATAGAATTTATGAGTGCCCTTCTATTCTCTGCACGGCCAATTAAAACATTATCAATGTTTCAACATATTAAATACAAGGGGAAACACTTGCTCCTGGAAAGCGATTGATTGTTTCACTGCGTTTGCATCTGCAATATTTTGATTAATTGCGATGACGGCATTGAGTAAAGGAATGATAACAATAAATTGTCCGCCCCAACCCATAATAAAATTTTTGGAATGTAGTTTATTTCAGAAATATTTTTGTTGGCCTGCTATAAGCCATACATATTTTACCTCAAAAAATAAAAGTTATGAAAAAATATTTATCAAAAAAGAAGTTTAAAACTTTACTTTTCCTGTTGGTTGCCGGCCTTATGTTTTCATTTGTTTTTCGAAAACCTGGCTTAATAGGTAAGTGGACAATTTGCAATCCTGATGGCACACCAAGCGGAGAATATATTGACTTTTACAAAGACGGTACATATGATATCAGCTTGCCTGACGGGCAAATCGGGGAAAGGGGGTTTTATAACCTTAAAGATTCTGTTTTTTCTATTAAAAATGCTAAAGATGTTTGTGGCAAGAATTATTGGGGCTCTTATGGTTTGACTTTTCATGGAAGTGATTCAGTTCATTTTTCTCTCATTGAAGATACTTGCTCCGAAAGAAGAATGGATATTGTAGGTTTCAATCCAGGTTTAAAAAGATACAAAACCAAATAACTTCTATCTCAAGCTTTCTAAACGTTGGCCGTCAATACTATTGCAATCTTCAAAAAAATTTTCACCTGGGGACAATATCATGGATACCATAGCGACAAAAACCTTGACTTAAAGTTTACTCAAATTACCTGGGTAGTATACTCAATTTATTTAACCACTCTTTTTTTAAAATTGCAATGGGTTTACCTGTTAGTGTTTCAATAGTTTCCTGTTCTTCTCCAAACGAGGAAATAGCCAACAGCAAAGTTTTTACGTCGTATTGCTCAGCAATATATTTTACAAACGATGAGGAGCCATGATAAAAACAAGGAGCATAATACAATCTTTCATCCGAAAATAATTCAGGCATTATCCCTTTCGTACCGATGTGCGATAGAATATATGCCCCTTTCTCTGCGACTATTTCTTTAACAAACAAACTATCGGCATCAGGCTGATAACTATTTGTAAAAACGTCAAACAACCGGAGATTCCCGGCCAACGAAACTTTTAAAGCAATATAATCAGGCAACCCCTCCATTAACCAAAGTGTAGTCTTTTCATCCAGTTCTTTTTCCGGTATAGTTTTACTGACTAAATTTTCAGATTTACAGTAAAGCATCTCATGCATCACTTCGTGCAACCAGGGCGCTTTTCCTTCTTTGATGCGCCAGAACGGAATTGAAACAAACCCTGCACCGGAAGCATGCGATACAAATCTGTCAAAGCGAAAGAAAAAAGTATAGGGTTCACTTGGTTGATGAACCTGCCATGGTTGCGGAGCATTAATAAATTTTTCGGCACCACTGATCCCCTCATTTATCATGCTGGCAATATCATTCATCTGAACGCGGGAAAGTGAATCTTTAGGGAACCAGCATATCACCTTTCGATCGGTGATTTTTATGCCGTTATTGATAAGATAAATAATATTCGCGCTATCGCCTTCCCACATGTTAGGCACTTTTGAAAAATCAGGGGTCTGACTCAATAAGGTTACACTAATTGCAAGGGAGGTAAGTGTGAGATAAGTATGTTTAAACCTGCAATTTTTCATGGGGAACTATAAACCGTTACCAAACTTAATTTGTTTATTTTAGAAGCGGATGAATATTTTTTAGACCCGCTTTTGTAATGCTATTTAACATTTCTTGCCTGCCCATCCGGGCAGGCGGACGTCATACTCTTGTACGTCTATCCCGCTGCGTAACTGTGCTGGATCCTCTTCGCTATTCAGCATTGTGACCGTCACTTGGAACTGTCAGCCGACAGGCGGGCTCAGTCCAGGTCCCTGGTTGTTTAACACTTTCAGTTCTCACATTTTAAGCTCTTCCTGCCTTCGTTGGCGTTCCGTTAATAATTTCATCGTTCTATATTCTGTTGCCCGCAGACGCCAACAACCGCTCAAAAAAATCTTTATAAATATTGACAGGTTTTTTAAAAAATCTTTCTGCAATTTTCTCCAAAGAAATTTTATTATTTATTTCATCGTACCTTGTATTTCCTTCACTGCAAAATAACAATGACATATGAAAAAAGACACAACGCCTGCTTTTACTCCAACTTTTTCCGGGAAAGAAAATGCAGGCAACACCAATGAAGAAAATAAAGGAATGAACCGCCGGAAATTTGTAGAACTAACTGCTACAGCTGCTTTGGGTTTTACCATCGTACCACGACATGTATTGGGTAAAGGATATATTCCGCCAAGCGATAAAGTTACCTTAGCTTATATCGGTACAGGCACGGAGGGTATCAGGGAAATGCTGCCAATGCTCGCCATTCCCGAGATTCAGATCGTAGCTGTTTGTGATCCCAACAAAGAAGCCAGAGGCTACAGGGATTGGGGACCCACTTATTTAAGTGGCGCAATAAAGAAGGCTCTGAACAAACCGGACTGGTCACCGGGCGGAGATAATTTGATTCCCGGCGGAAGAGATAACGGAAAAAATATTGTTGAAACATATTACGCAAATGTGCGCAACGACACATCGTATAAAGGCTGCGCTGCTTATGCGGATGTGCGTGAATTACTCGAAAAAGAAAAAGATCTCGATTCAATAAAAATAATGACTCCCGATCACCTGCATGGTGTGATTTCTATTGCAGCAATGAAAAGAGGCAAACACGTGTTGTGCCACAAACCCATTTCCAACCGGCTCCTCGAAGGGAAACAGGTAATTGAAATGGCGCGAAACAACCCGAAGATCGTTACACATCTTATTCCCTGGGATTCGAATGGTTCAATGGAACCGATCATGAACTGGATCAATGGAGGTGCAATAGGAACTTTGAAAGAAGTGCACAACTGGACCAATCGTCCTGTGTGGCCGCAATATCCCGAAATGCCAAAAGACAAACCACCGGTACCCGACGGGTTGGATTGGGATCTATGGCTTGGTCCTGAAGCAGATCGTCCTTACTCGCCAGACTATACAAACATGGTGTTCAGGGGATGGTACGATTTCGGAGGCGGCTCCATGGCTGATATGGGTCACTATAGTTTGTGGACCGTGTTCAATGCTCTGCAATTAACTTCACCGACAGTTGTGGAACCGCATCGCAGCCACTTTGTAGACTTCAATGGCGCGATTCCTTTCAGGGTGAATAATAATTTTTCATTCCCGATGGCTTGCACGGTGCGTTTTAGCTACCCTGCAAGTGGCAATCGTGGTCCTGTTGATCTGTTTTGGTACGACGGAGGTATGCGTCCGCAAATACCTGATGAACTGGCAAAAGCAGGAAAAGAATTGCCGGAAGAAGGAATGATGTTCGTCGGCGACAGCGGAAAAATTCTTGCAGGATTCAACGTTGAAAATCCAGAGATCATTTCTGGTAAACAGGCGGGAGCTTCTGTTAAGAGTGATGTTAGGCAAGGCAACGAGGAACACGGACCGTTAAAGTTGTTTGCAGAGTCTGTGAAAGCAGGCAAACAATATCCGGGCAGCTTTCCTGAAGCAGAATATTTAACCGAGGCGGTGAATTTATATGCAGTGGCGCTGAGATCGAATAAACTGTTGAATTATGATGCAGCGAACAGGAAGGTCACCAACTCAGCCGATGCCGACAAATATTTGAAACGCGACTACAGGAAAGGCTGGGATCCTACCACGGTTTAAATTTTATTTTTTATAGAACATCAAAAAAGTTTGCTGAATTTTTCGGTGAACTTTTTTGTTTGATGCAGAAGTGTGATGAATTTTTTGACCGTCCGACTCAGGCGGATACGAACTTTTATTCTTCGTGGCATCGTCCCTTGCGTCGCAATCACTTTATCTGTGGTGCATAATTGAGCAAAAAAAGTCGACACCTAATTGTGTAATCAATATGCAATTGGACTTCTTCCATTACATCTTGCTAATTATTTCCGCGAGCCATTTCAATTCTTTGTCAGAGATTGTTGCTTGCTCAGATTTATCATAGATAGAAGCGAGATAAACGATTTCATTGATGATTATTTCCCAAAAGTGTTCCTTGTGCGGGATTTGTTTCAAGTGATTCCACTAATTGAAGTAAATCACTTTTTAAAGAAGGATATTTTTTGGTAAGCTTCTTTGCTTGCTTTTCAAAGGGGGGCGTTGTTTCAACTTTATAGCTCATTCAGAAATACTTTGGCAGAACGGGTTTTTATTTTGCCTTTATCTGCAAGTATCGCAGCCCGCATTCCTTGCGCAATTTCTTTTAGGGTTTGTTTTTTTGCAGTTTCTTCGTTGGAGACAGTGATGAAGTTAAAATTTTTTATAAGCTCCATGAAGAACTTGTATTTTTTTTCATCAACATTCAGCACCACCTGTTTCATGTTATTCATTTTTTCAAAATTAGTAAAAGAAAGGAATACTAGAACGCTGAAAAACATTTGCTTAGTTTCCATAAAATTTGTTGTATGAAAAATTTTACCCCAATTAAAACTACGAGACCCCTTACGGCCATGATGATTATTTGTTTTGTCGTCTTATTCAGCGGTTGTAAATCGCTTAAAATGGTCACCCGTACTGAAACCGGGTCAGACACTTATTGCATTTACAAAATCGCTGCTGTACGAAAAACTGGTGATACCAGGCCTTTGAAAAAAGGTGATATCATCTGCCTGTATTGCGCGGGTGACTTTCATTGTGTGCTTGCGACCAAGCGATGGATAAAAGTTTATACCGGCAATCTTGTACAGGGAAATTTATCGCTGCTTAAAGATGTGGGCATCAGCTATTATCTGGAGTCAGTCGATACCAATGCGCCCTGTACTGATTGCCCCGGCGCTAATAAATTTGAATTGTTTTAAATGAGTATCGGGTTGAAAAATTATATCGTTGCACGACGACGGCACATGTATGCCACACATATTCTGGGAAAAGGAAGATCACCCAACTCAGCAGATACCGACAAATATTGAAATGTGACTACAGGAAAGGTGGTATCCGCGACGATTTAAATTTTTCAAAAGAGAAACTTAGAATAAAAAAATTTGCTGATTGATTTCCTCCCGCTCCTCGTAGCCTGTTACAAATAAAAAACAACTTGCTGCTATTTGTATGTCGGTGATACGGATTCAAATAAAAGCAAGTCTCCGGATTAGCAATTGAAAAACCAAAAGCTGAAAAATAATTTTCGAATGGTGATTTTTATACAAAAACAACTAACGTGTGCGAGTAAGAGACTGCTTTTATTATTACTTCACAGTGTTCCGTAAATCAAACTTTTCTATCATGTAAAACCAATAGCGGTAAATGTGTATGCGAGGCCATCTCTCTTGTATAATGTTTTTGAATAAGACGTCCTGAATCACGGGCAATCATTGCTACCAGGCCGGTGTCTGCATTTTCATTGAGATAAGCATTAATGCCGTCAATTACACTACTACTGAACATTGTGAAGCGTTGGGTTTCTATCTCGGGTTGAAAAACAGAAAGAAGAAAACTGCGCTCCGCTCTTTTCTCATAAGAAAGCCCGGTATTTTCGGGTCTTACATTTAGCACTCTTATTTTTGGTTCTTTAATTAATAAAGCTATTTCCTTAAGAATATGGAGCGCATTCTCATCGTCAAAAAACTCAAGATCTGTAGCCAAAACAATCCTGCGTTTTCCCTGATCGAGAAAATTTTCAAATCGGGCAGTTTCCGGAATCACAAACACCGGCGTATTGATCTTCCCCATCACCTTCACTGCATTGCTGCCGATTAAGATTTTCTTCAAACCACTTGCTCCTTTTGTACCCATTATGATAAGGTCAGGTTTTTGAATTGCTATTATTTTTTTTAAAGTGGTGATAAAATTTCCATGTTTAAAAGATGATTCGCATATTAAATCAGGACCAAAGTTTTTTTTCAAATTGGCCACTATAGATTCCAACCTGTTTTTTATTTCCTCCTCATCTTCATCTTTCCTCAATATATTCACTATAATCAGGCTGCCTGAAGCTCTTTTACACAATTCTGCTGCAAACAAGAGAGCATTAGCAGATACATTAGAGAAATCAACAGGAACAAGAACTGTTTTCATATTATTAGTATTGGCATTACCTGCCTATAATTAAAAACACCAAAATACTGTTTATGCGATTAGTGATAAATTATTTTGATCATAATATGGTTGATTAACTGTTAAATGCACTCTTCTCTGCAGATTCTCTCACACGCTGGCGCAAAGTATGCCACTTAACTTTTGCTGCGTAGCGTACTTGTGCCATTGCAATAAAAAGCATTTTTCACTGCTCAATAATCATCCGCCACTCCTCCGATATCCGTATGCCTGCGACTACGGATGCAATAAAAATCCGTCTCTACTCATGCTACATGAACTTTATTCAGGGTCGTTTGCTCACTTATCAATTATATTCAGTTGTTTTCGCGATCCGTCATTGGCGGATTCAGTATCTCCTGGTAAAAAATTAACCACGACAAAAAACTAATTACCGGAATTATCGGTTTGGTAGCATTTGATGTTGCTATCAAATACCTTAGTAAGACTTCAAAAAAAGTTGAGACCATGCAACGTATAAACATGCTTGTAAAAATGAAAATTATCTTTTTACTTTTATCAGTAAACGTTAGTGCGCAAAAACCTGAACCACGCTGGTTGCAGGAGATGAGTTATGATGAATCAAACAAACAGGTTCTGATGTTCGGAGGTGCAAATAAAAATAAAATCTTCAGAGACTTATGGTGTTTAAAAAATTCGACCTGGCAAAAATTATCCGATGAAGGTCCGGCAGGAAGTATTAAATCAGCATTTGCCTATGATGCAAACCGCAAATGTGCTGTTCTTTTTGGTGGCTCAGGTGAGGGGAACAAACCGCTTGATGAAACATGGGAATGGGATGGGAAAAAGTGGAAACAAATTAATATTCCCGGTCCTCCCGGAAGAGTTCACGCAATGGCGGCTTACGATCCCAAAAACAAAGTGATAATAATTTTTGGGGGAGTGGGTAATGCGGGATTGCTTTCTGATACGTGGGTGTATGATGGAAAGTCATGGATACAAAAAAATGCAAACGGACCAGGGAATTGTATACCTCATGGAATTTTTTATGATGAAACAAAAGAAAAAGTAATACTCATAACATTATATGCAACTACTAATGCAAATGCTTCTCATGTAAAAAATGAGATGTGGGAATGGACAGGACATTCATGGAATAATCTTTCTTATGGTACTGTATTCACATCTACAGGCAACCTGCAGGCGATTGCACCTTTTGAAACCGGTAGTATTGTTTTATATGATGGCGATGATACGTTAACCAGTAACGGCAAAACCTGGCAATTTTCTAAAGAGAAGTGGACAGCTACCTCATTCAATAATCTTTCGTGCCGGATTGGTGAAGGTATGGTGTACGACCGATCAAGAAACAGAACAATTTTGTTTGGAGGCGGAAACAGAAAAGATGTTTTCAATGATCTGTGGGAATGGAATGGTAAAGAGTGGAATAATATCAAGTAAACAAATTTCAGATCCTCTTTGCTCCTCTTCGTCTTCCGTAAACAAAAACAACTTGCCGCTATCCGGATGTCTGCGAATACGAGACATTCAATGTTCAACAAAGAACCGAACCTATAAGTGTGCGACGCAAGGGACGGTAAATAGCATTCCAACAGGCGGGCTCATAAAAAAACAAATGGAGGCTTTTATCCCTCGCTCCCCTTAGTCTTCCACAAACAAAAATAACACCGCCGCTAACCGTATGCCTGCGACTACTGTGTTTGGTACAGTCTTGATTACGCTAAAGAATTAAATTGCGTATAACTATGATCTCGTAATTATATATTATTTTACAACAAACAATCTGTATTGGAAAAATGAGAAAACTTTTCGTGCTTATAATAATTACTGTGTGTTCAATGCAATCGCAGGCACAACTACAGGGTCAGCCGCTCATTGATTCACTGCTTTCCCAACTGCCCCAAGCGAAAGAAGACACGAATAAGGTGATGCTGCTGAATGATCTCAGCCTGACTTACTATTCTATAAACCCCGAAGAAGGATTAAAATTTGGCAAGCAGGCGCTGGTACTCGCCGAAAAATTGAAATGGAAAAAAGGAATGGCATATGCCTGCAAAGTAATAGCGGGTAATTATGGCTACGGCAAATCTGATTATGCACAGGCTTTGGAATATTCTTTAAAAGGATTACAACTGTTTGAGGAAACAGGAGACAAAACCGGCACAGCAAAAATGCTTGGTGATATAGGAGTGGTTTATTGGTATATGTCAGATTACCCAAATGCATTAAAATATTTTTTTGATGCTTTAAGAATTGATGAGGAACTCGGCATCAAAAACGAGGTAGCTGCCACGCTTTGTAATATTGGGATTATCTATAACGGCCAGAAAGATTATGACAAAGCACTCGAATATATGTTAAGGGCAAACAAGATAGATGAAGAATTGAAAAATAAAAGCGGTATGGCTTCAAACCTTGCAAATATCGGGGAACTGTATATGAGTTTGTCTGATCATACCAAGGCTTTGGAATATAGTTCAAGGTCGCTGCAATTATGTGAGGAGTTGGGCGATAAAAATGGATTGTCAAGAAACTTTGGAATTATCGGAACTGTGTACAGCGATAAAAAGGAATACAACAAAGCGCTGGAATATTTCTTTAGGGCATTACAACTAAATAAGGAATTAGAAAATAAAATTGGAATAGCTATGATGCTTGGCAGTATCGGGAACACTTATTTAGAGATGACAAAAGATACCAGCACCCCAAAACGTGATGTCGTGACATTGAAAAAGGCAAAAATTTATACAGACAGTGCTATAACAATTTGTAAAGAGATCGGAGATTTAAATTCTTTATCTGCAAACTATAAGTTATTGAGCGAAATACAAACATTGCTTGGCGATAACAGGAGCGCATTAGAAAGTTATAAAAATTATGCGCTCTTCAAAGATTCTGTTTTCAATATGGAAAAAGACAAAAAACTTACGGAAACAGCTATGCAATACGCGTTTGACAAAAAGGAAGCAACTGCTAAAGCAGAGCAGGAGAAAAAAGACATAAGACAGCGCAATATCCGCAATTCAATTATTGCAGGCGCTGTTGTATTGTTGTTGCTTTTAGTAGCATTG
The DNA here is from genome assembly GCA_036558585.1 of Chitinophagaceae bacterium. Classification (GTDB taxonomy): domain Bacteria; phylum Bacteroidota; class Bacteroidia; order Chitinophagales; family Chitinophagaceae; genus DATBFI01. Next base: position 5,155 of record DATBFI010000658.1, on the reverse strand, counting down.
ATCAATCGTTATCGCTATAAACAAAAGGCTAACAAAGAACTGGCGACAGCTTATGAAAATTTAAAAAACACGCAGCAGCAGTTGGTACGATCAGAAAAGATGGCTGCCTTTGGTGTGATGGCTAAACGCATGGCACACGAAATACAAAACCCCCTGAATTTTGTAAATAATTTTTCAGAGCTTTCTAAAGATCTGGTGCAGGAAATTATTTCTTCGGGCAATGAAGAAGAAAAAAAGGAAGCGGCACAGGACTTGATCAGCAACCTTGAGAAAATAAATCATCACGGCAACAGGGCATCCAGCATTATAAATCAATTACAGGAACATGCACGGTCCGGCACCGCACAACAATTTTTCGAAGAAGAAAAAAATTTATAATCCTGCAAGAATACCTTTCCTTTCGCTCACTCCCTTTAGCGTGTTGCAAATAAAAAACAACTGCTATCCATGCGTCTGCAACTATGGATGCAAATAAAAACTAATAACCTGTACATTTATTTAGATACTACCGAAGCAGTAACATCGAAAGAAATCATAGTTGGAATTCGTATTCAAAGTAATTTAATCCGCTCTTCTTCAAGATCGATCTGGTAAATCTGCCAGCGGATAATATCTTCATCTAACTGAGCATCTTTATTTAAACCTGTTACAAATTTTCGCTGACTGTCCAACACCTCGAGATAATGCTGTTTTGCTTCGGCATTCATTTTAAGATTTTCAGGCTGTTCGGTTTTATTTTCCCATTGCTCAAGCATGCGTAACAGGTGTGCGTCTGTAAATAAACCCTGTTGTTGTTTTTCTCTTAAAAGGTTTACGGTATAAACAGCAAGCTTATTTTTTATTTTCAACTTCATTTCTTCTTCCGGTATTTCATCGGCGTTATTAAACAGTTTTGAGCGTTTAATAAAATAAGGCAACGTTAAACCCTGTATCAATAAAGTAAGCAGTATCACTAAAAATGTGATAAAGAGAATAAGGTTCCTGTAAGGAAACGGCTCATTACCAGGTAATGTTATCGGGATCGCTAAAGCAGCAGCCAGTGATACAACACCCCGCATACCGGTCCATCCTAACAGCAGCGGCAGTTTCCACATTCTTCCCGGATCGTTTCTGTTGGGTGCTACGCTGGGTCTGAAGATAAGTGTGGCTATCAAAGCAACGTAAGAGCTGATGATTCTTGCACTAATTAAGATAGCCGTTACTAAAATACCATAGTTAATAGCTGTGCTAAGTGGTATGCCATCTTTACGAAGACCGGCTACTATTTCCGGAAGTTCCAGGCCAATAAGCATAAATACAATACCATTAAGAATAAAAATAAATGCTTCCCAAAAACTATATCCTCTTACGCGACTTGCCCCGGACAGAAATACAAATCGCCTGTTGGCCAAAAATAAACCGCCTGACACTACCGCTAATACACCTGAACTATTCAGGTGTTCGGCAATCCAGTACAAAAAATAGGGTTCAATTAGTGTAAAAGCAATATCAGAAGAAGCATCGGTAGGCAACAGTTTATGGGCCTGCATAAATAGCCATCCAAAAATTAATCCGATACCGATACCGCCAACAACCATCCATGAAAAGCTCATCAATGCATTCTGTACAATAAACTGCCCCGTTCCCACAGTCAATAATGCAAACCTGAAAATAATGAGTGATGATGCATCATTCAATAAACTCTCGCCCTCCAGGATAGAAGAAGTAGCTTTTGAAATCTTTACAAATTTTGTGATTGCTCCTGTGCTTACGGCATCAGGGGGTGATACGATACCGCCAAGCAAAAAACCAAGTGCCAGTGTAAAACCCGGGATAAAATAGCTGGTTAATACTGCAACCGCTAATGCAGAAAAGAGTACTACTAAAAAAGCAAAACTGCCAATGATGCGCCACCATTTTTTCATCTCTTTAAATGAAATATTCCAGGCCGCTTCAAATAAAAGTGGTGGCAGAAAAATAAAAAATATCATATTCGGATCTACCTGCACTTTAGGCAACCCGGGAATGAAACTTATGAGTAAGCCAGCTACTACAAGTAAAACCGGATAAGCGATGCGCAGTTTGGTTGCCAGCATTTCTATCAATACAATTGCTGCTACAAGCGCCAGCATAAAAGGTAACTGTTCATGCATAGTTTATATAAATGTGACCGGGTTACAAAAGACAAATATGACGTAAAACTCTTGAACAAACTCCTGAAGGAAATTTTTAATGCAGTTGATTTCTCCGCAAAGTCTCTTTTATGGTATTGTGTGTTGGCTAAGGACTTTGCGGTTGTTGATCCTGGTTTTAAATATTTATAAATCCATGGAAATATCAATCGTATATTTATAATATCTTTCCCTGCTTCCTTATAATTCCCTTTTTCAATTATTAAAGTTTTAGTGATGCGAAAAAGTATTTGCATATTATTCTTATTTGGTTTTAATACACTTCAGGCACAGGATACCATACATTTTATAAAAGCGCTCATGGTTTCAAGTAACAGCCGTTATGGCCGCGAAGCGATTTACACAGATATACTTGCATGGAAAATGTATAACGACAGTTTAGCAACACCCAAGCTTAATGGTGTATTTGGCCTGAATGAAGAGGGAGATACTATTACATGGAAAGAAGTAAACGCAGATAGCGCCGGGAGATTGAGAACTTTTTCAGGAAGGAATTTTCAACGTACCACAAATCCTTTTCTAAGGCCCGGCCGTGCAGATCGCGGGGCTGATTATTTATACCTTCCTTATAATGCAAAAAAACAACAATCAGCTTTGTTATATATACAAGGTAACAGCGGCGTATATTTTAATGGTGTGCCGCACATGGGTGATCCATATAGTTCAGGCTATATGTTCATTCCTGTATTATTAAAAAAGGGATTGAATAAATTATACATTCGTGGTGCGAATGTTTTGCCCGTAATCATCTTTCCGCATAAATCGATCTTTTTAAATATTGCAGATCTTACTTTACCAAGCATTGTTCCTGATCAGCAAACAGGAATTTTAAAAGGAGCAGTAACTGTTATTAATACTTCACCAAAAACAGCAGAAGATTTCCGGATAAAAACAAATTGTAACGGGAAAGAAAGAACCATCGCCATTGCATCGGTACCGGCAATGGCAACACGTAAAGTGATATTTGATTTTGATGCAAGTGCAGTTACTGAAAAAGGGAAAACAGATGTTACACTTTCATTGCTTCATGAAAATAAAACAGTAGATACAACAACCATACAGGTTGACGTTGTTGATGCATCAACGCAATACAGCAGTACTTTTATAAGCCAGATTGATGGTAGTCTCCAATATTACGCAGTTACACCGCAATTAAATGGCATTAGGGAAAATGCAGCATTATTTCTTTCCGTGCATGGTGCAGGCGTAGAAGCTATAGGCCAAGCAAGAGCATACAAATCAAAAGACTGGGGAACACTTGTAGCAGCCACAAACAGAAGACCACGCGGTTTTAACTGGGAAGATTGGGGTAGGCTTGATGCCTTGGAAGTGCTGGAAATCGCGGAACAAAAATTTAAGCCAGATCCGCGCCATATTTATTTAACGGGGCATTCAATGGGCGGGCATGGTACCTGGTTTTTGGGCGCAACCTATCCTGATAAATGGGCTGCTATTGCGCCATGTTCAGGTTATGCTTCATTAAAAGATTATGGTTCTGCAGATGGAAGAATTCCCGACAGCAGCAGGCAACGGGTTGAACAATTATTATTACGAGCCGACAATCAAAGTGATGTGCCTGAGCTGGCATTTAATTACAAACCGTTAGGCATTTATATTTTACATGGTGATTCAGATCGCACAGTGCCGGTAAGATATGCAAGACAAATGCGTGCAATTCTTGGAGAGTTTCATCCCGATTTTAATTATTACGAATATCCCGGTGGCGAGCATTGGTTTGGAAACCAGAGTGTAGACTGGCCGCATATTTTTACTTACTTTAAATGGCACAGCATTGCGCCGGATTCTGCAATAAATAATATTGATTTTACAACAGCAAGCCCGGGAATTTCTTCAACCTATCGTTGGGTAACTATTATACAGCAACAACATCCTTTAGCATACAGTCGCATTACTTTAAAAAGAGATAGAAATGCAAAAAACATTTCAGGCAAAACGGAAAATATTTTGTTGCTGCAATTAACGCTGAATGAATTTGACAAGAACACGGAAATATCAATACAGTTAGATAGCTTAAACAGCATTCACTACACAACCATTTCAAACAACGATAGTATTTATTTAATAAAAAATGACAACGTATGGAGCATTACGCAAAAACCTGATGCGAATGATAAAAACCCGAGCCGTTATGGAACCTTTAAAGAAGCCTTTAATCATAACATGGTTTTTGTGGTTGGCACAAACGGAAGCAAAGAAGAAAATGAAACGAATCTTAATAAAGCTGTTTATGATGCTGAGAGCTGGTACTATCGCGGCAACGGAGCAATAGATATTATTACAGACAAACAATATTCTGCTGAAAAATATAAAGGCAGAAATGTAATTATTTACGGCAATGCAAATAATAATTCAGCCTGGAACATTTTATTAAAAGATTGCCCGATACAGGTTTACACAGGTAAAATAACTGCTGATAGTTTAGGATGGAATGGTGATGACCTCGCCGCATATTTTGTGTGGCCACAAAACGATCCGACTTTATTAACGGGTGTAGTTGCTGCTACAGGAGTTAAAGGAATGAAAGCTGCTTATGCAAATCAGTATTTTGCTGGTGGCAGCGGCTTTCCTGATTTTATGATTTTTTCGATTAACATGCTGAAAGATGGCAGCAATGAAGTGAAAATGGCCGGCTTTTTTAATAATCAATGGAAACTCTCAAAAGATGATTGTGTAGTACAGAAACAAATTTAAGATACTGCTGATCCTGAGGTAACGAAATAATTTTCCATCAGCATTTTATAATAGCAAAAGGGCTTTCTATTTTTCTGCAATTTCTTTGCTTTAGTCGGCGTGGGGTCTTTATTTCTCCGCAAAATCTCTTTTACGATATTGTGTGTTGGCTAAGGACTTTGCGGTTGTTGATATGTTATCGTCTCTGATACCGCAAGACCTGTTCCGCTTGCGGAAGTCCCCGGCTATGCACAAACCTGGGGAGAGACTTTGCGGAGAAGGGAAATCGGCGG
>DATBFI010000657.1:0-4532 GCA_036558585.1 Chitinophagaceae bacterium | reverse complement strand
GAATGCTTACTTCATCAGAGCGGGAATATTTTTTTCCGTAGACATCAACTGTATTGAGTAAAATTTTTTTGGTGGATGTATCGCCATTTTGTTTGAGAAGAGTTGTATCAAGTTTTCCTTTTGATGCCATATAGAAGATTGTGTATCTGGAAGTGTTCACCAAAACACCATAACCTTTCGAAGAAATATAAAATGGCATGGCTGCATGACTGAATCCGATATTGCCAGTAAACCAACTATTTGTTCTTATTTCTCTTCTCATGCCGCGTTGTTCGAATGAATTTATTTGTAATCCGAATCCATAAAAGCGTTCGCTTGTATCAACTTTCATTTCTGCAAGAATACCTGATGGCATTGTTTCAAAATGAACGGATTTAAGATTGAAAGGTGGAGTGTTGTCACCCGGCAGTTGTTTGAGTTGTTGTGTCAAGGGCTGTTCTTTGAATTCTGTCGGTAAATGTTTTTCGGGAGTACCGTAAGTTATTTTCCAGATGCCGGGCGCAACTTTTTGTACTGTTTGGGCAATGGTGATCTGAAGTGATAGCAGAAAAGAAAAGATGAGAATGGATTTTTTCATGAGCACTTCTTTGACTGCAAAGTTTTTATTTTATTTCAACACTTTTTATTTTGTGAATTTATATCTGTCACTTACCTCAATGAATTCCCTTGAAGTTAATTGTTTACCGTACCTTTTTGTAATCCTTTATCCAACAAATTATAGTTCAAACGAAAGATGCACAACTTTTTGATTGAAAAGACTAAATAATATTTTTTAACTTAGTAAGGCTCAATTAAGTATTTCAGTACAAGTGATCCCGGTTAACCGGGAAACGATATATAATAGATATTCTACCGTTTGTCCAAAAAAAATATGATCAGAGCTTGATCTATCGTACACAATAACTTTAATGAAAAATTTTTTTAATCAATTGCTTCAATCATGCTGGAAGAAATTATACCTGCTTTGCAATCTCAAAAAGGAACCAAAGTTCTGAGTGCAAAACCGAAGATCACTGAAAGATTGCCTGAAATTGACAGCAAAATCTCTTTCGTACCTTTTATCAATTATTTAAAAGAGAAACAAGCTGTCACAACGGATATTCATTCAGACATTTATAAATACCTTATTCGCCGCTTTGAAGAAGAACCGGCTTTACTGCAGCCCATTGAGGAGATCGATTTACTAAAAGACCAGGGAGAATTACTGAAGCTGCTCACTACTGTTCTTTTTCCGCTTATCAGCGAACCGCAAAAAAATAATTTTACTCTTGCAGTTCCTTACCAATTTTCTGTTTTTCAGTATTCGGATCCTTTTCACAAATTGTTTATTGATGAAGAGCACTTACTAATGCCGGCAGATATACCTGAAGGAGAATTAAAAGAGATTCATTGTGCGATGATATATGACCATGTACTGGAAAAATTTTATGGTGTAAAGTTGAATGATCCTGCCGAGATGATCTTCCCTGTGTGCAATGCTGACACCGGTTTAAAACAGTACTATAAAATGCGCTATGACAGGAGATTCATTGATATAAAACTGAAAGGCGCGCTGCCGCCACTAAAGGATTGTGCAGTTTGTTTAAACACCTTCAGGATACTCGACCTGCAAAAGCAATTGGAGAAAATGCCGCTTGATTTGTTTTCAGCAGAAGGATTTGCCGTGTGGGTTGCCGAGGACGTTACGGCGGATGAATCACTGGAGATCATAAAAAAAATTTTGCTGCGGCATGACGATTGTGATACTATTATCCTCAGAGAATTGAAACCGGCTATCCAGGTCCTCGTAGGATTGAATGACATTAAAGTGGGTTTAATGCCATTTATAAAGCTCAACAACCGGTTCGTATTGGAAGACGCATGCACTGGGCACAGTATATTGAGTAAAAACTGGCGGGCCGGTGACCAGGAAAGTCAGTCTACTTTTGAAATGTACATGAATTTTATAGCCGAGCGTCCCGGACCTGTTCCTATCTCTATTCTCAATGAAGAGATGGTACAGCAGGCTCCCTTTCTGAAACCATTGCTGGCAGAGGGCATCAGGAGTTATATCCATTACCCGCTGCAAAATAGCGATGGGATACTGGGAATACTGGAAGTGGCTTCACCAGTGCCTAACCAATTGAACTTTGAAGTAATGTCGCGACTGGAACCTGCCATACCTTTATTATCGCTTGCTTTACTAAAAACAAGGGAGAATTTTAATAACAGGGTTGAAAAACTAATCAAGGAAAAATTTACAGCTTTACAACCTTCTGTTGAATGGAAATTTGCTGAAGCCGCATGGGAACATTTGCGCAGCAGTGAGAATGAGTCTGCAATTCTTTCCTGTAATGTAGCTTTTGATAACGTATATCCTTTATACGGTGCTGTTGATATACGCAATTCGTCTGTCGAAAGAAATTCAGCTTTACAAAAAGATCTGAAAGAACATTTGCTTCTTGTTGATCATCTGCTCGATCAACTGCAAACATTGGTACAACTTCCCCTGCTGGAAGGACTAAAATTTAAAAATCAAAATATTCAGCTCTCCATTCGCGATACTATAGTGCCCGAAGATGAGGTGCGCATTCATGAATTCCTGGAAAATGAAGTTGAGCCCGTTTTCCTTCACTTGCAAAAAAGCAACAGGCAGGCACAGGAGCTGGTGGATCATTATTTTAATATAGTACATGATACAAACGGGCAGTTGTATCATTTTCACAGGGAGTATGAAGAAACGCTTGCTATTATAAATAAAGCTGTTCTTGACTACCTTGAAAAAGAGGAAGATACCGTACAAAAATCCTATCCGCATTATTTCGAGAAATACAGAACCGATGGAGTTGAATACAATATTTATATCGGGCAATCAATAGCACCAGATCATCCGTTTGATCTGCTCTACCTTAAAAACCTTCGCCTGTGGCAAATAAAATCAATGGCAGAAGTGGCCCGCATTAATCATACGCTGTTGCCGTCGCTGAAGGTGCCTCTGCAAACAACGCAATTAATTCTTATTCACAGCCAGCCCATCGCTATCAGTTTTCGCCGGGATGAAAGGCGTTTCGATGTGGAAGGCTCATATAACATTCGCTATGAAACAATGAAGAAGCGGATAGATAAAGTGCGGATCAAAGACACCGAAGAAAGACTCACACAAATAGGAAAAATTGCTATCGTTTATTCCAACATGAAAGAAGCGCAGGAATACGTCCAGTACATTGAATTCCTGCAGAACAAAAATATTCTCCGGCCCGGAATTGAATGGCTTGAACTGGAAGAATTGCAGGGCGTGAAAGGCCTGAAAGCATTACGTGTGGATGTTAATCTTGAGGGTTCATAACACGATTAAATGCTGATGTCAACCTTATCGGGCGGTTAAAATGAGAAAGGGAAGTCAGTATTAGCTATCTCACCTGCCCATTGCCTTTGATGATCCATTTTTCTGTAACCAATTTTTCCAGTGCAAAGGGTCCTCGCGCATGTAATTTTTGTGTCGATATACCTATCTCTGCTCCCAGGCCAAATTCTTCACCATCGGTAAAACGTGTTGACGCATTTGAATAAACAGCGGCAGCATCTACTTCCAGCAAAAAACGTTCGCACTGTTTTTTATTGCGCGATACAATTGCCTCGGAATGTTTTGTTGAGTATTGCTGAATATGTGATAATGCATCATCTATATTTTTTACAACTTTTACCGCACATTTTAAACTGAGAAATTCTCTGCCAAAATCTTCTTCATTTGCTTTTTGTAAATAAGGATAATCTTTTAGCAAGCGGTGCGCTTTTGGTTCAGCAAAAACTTCCACTTTGTATTTATTGAATAACGGTTGTAATTGTTTTAGGAAAGTTGGTGCAACAGGTTCATCCACTAAAATTGTATCTACTGCATTACACACTGACGGTCGCGATACTTTTGCATTCACTACAATATTCAGGGCTTTATCAACATCAGCATCTTTCTCTACATAAACATGACAAACACCTGCACCGGTTTCAATAACAGGAACAAGACTATTCTTTCGCACAAATTGTATAAGACTGTCAGAACCTCGTGGGATCAATACATCAACGTATTTTGTCGCAGTAAACAGTTCCTGCACTGTTTCCCTGTCTGAGGGCAATAACGTTACGCAACCAGGATCAATATTATTTTCCTTCAACACTTTTTTGATGATACTTACAGCTGCGAGATTGCTGTTCCCTGCTTCACTACTTCCCTTGAGCAAACATCCGTTCTGACTGCGCAGGCATAAAGCTGCAATATCAAATGTTACATTTGGTCTCGATTCATAAATAGCGCCTACCACACCCAAAGGCACAGTAACTTTCTCAAGCAGTAGTCCGTTATCAAGTGTACGTTTTTCTAAAATTTTTCCTGAAGGATTAGGAAGTTTGCTAATGGTGCGAATACTCTTTGCAATGTTTTTAATTCTTTCCTCATTAAGCATCAGCCTGTCGATACGGGGATTGTCTTTGTCCTGCTTTGCCAAATCTTTTGCATTAGCCTTTAAAAGAGATTCACTGTTTTCTTCAAGCGCATCAGC
>DATBFI010000656.1:0-3950 GCA_036558585.1 Chitinophagaceae bacterium | reverse complement strand
CAAGGTGTTGAAGAGTGCGACGCAACGAAAGATTCATAGCGTTGCAAAAGTCCGGTCCATAAAAATTCCTATCACTAATTAACCAATCAACTAATCAACTTTCTATGAGCTACATTTCCGACATCCATGCCCGCCAGATTTTAGACAGCCGCGGCAATCCCACTATTGAGGTAGATGTAATAACAGAGAATGGTATGCTTGGACGCGCTGCTGTGCCAAGCGGTGCGTCAACAGGAATTCATGAAGCGGTAGAATTAAGGGACGGCGATAAAAAAATTTATGGAGGTAAAGGTGTATTAAAAGCAGTATCCAACGTAAATGATGTAATTGCAGAGCAACTTACGGGTTACCCTGTGAACGACCAGGTAGGCATTGATAAAAAATTAATTGAACTGGATGGAACAGACAATAAAGGTAAACTCGGGGCAAATGCGTTGCTTGCCGTTTCAATGGCCGTTGCAAAAGCAGCAGCATTGGAAAGTGACCTTCCACTATTCCGCTACCTCGGAGGTGTTAACAGCACAGTATTACCTGTACCATTCATGAACATTTTAAATGGAGGTGTTCACGCCGATAATAAAATTGATTACCAGGAATATATGATCGTGCCTGTAGGTGCGGAAACTTTCAGTGAAGGTTTACGCTGGGGTGTTGAAGTGTTTCATCAGTTAAAGACTGTCTTAAAGAAAAAAGGTTATAGTACCAATGTAGGAGATGAGGGCGGATTTGCTCCTGATATTCAAAGCAATGAGGAAGCGATTGAAACTGTGATCCAGGCAATTGAAACCTCTGGTTACAAAGCCGGAGAAGAGATTGCTATTGCGCTGGATGCAGCAAGCAGCGAAATGTTTGATAAGGGTAAGTACAAATTTTACAAAAGCAGCGGCAAGGTGATCAGCAGTGATGAAATGGTTGCATACTGGACGGAATGGATAAGAAAATATCCAATTGTTTCCATTGAAGATGGAATGGCCGAAGAGGATTGGGATGGGTGGAAAAAATTAACGGATGCAACTGGCAATAAGGTACAGTTGGTAGGGGATGATCTGTTTGTAACCAATACAAAGATTTTACAGCGGGGAATTGATAACGGTATTGCCAATAGCATCCTGATCAAAGTTAACCAGATTGGGACCATTACCGAAACCATTAATGCCGTTCAACTTGCACAAACAAATGGCTATACAACTATTATGAGCCACCGCAGCGGCGAAACAGAAGACACAACTATTGCAGATTTGGCGGTAGCCCTTAATTGCGGGCAAATAAAAACGGGCTCTGCTTCACGAACAGACCGGTTGGCCAAATACAACCAACTTATTCGGATAGAGGAAATGTTGGGTGAGAATGCTATTTTTCCTAAAGGGAAGATAAAATTGAAAAAGTAGATAAGAAACCATTTTTCAAATAGACAGAGGTCAAAGTTTGTTTATTCAGGGCCAGTTTTGTTATACCTAATGTGGTTGGCTAATTCAGGTAATTATAACTGCAACAACAATAGAATTCACAGAAAGAATTCACAGAAACAAATAATTATCAACATCTTAACATAATAGTTTAAATAGTTAATGGTTTTTGTAGTTTTACATGGGCAGTGATTTATGCAGACGACAAAGAAAATATTTTCGGTTCTCAGCAATAAATATGTTATTGCTTTGGCAATTTTTGCTGTTATCATTTTATTTACAGATCATAATAATCTTTTTGAACAATGGAATCGAAAACAGGAATTAAAAGAGTTGCAGGCTAAAAAAGCATATTATCAGGAAGAGATTCAAAAAACTAAAAGAAAACTTGCTGATTTAAGCAATAATGCTGCTGCCCTTGAAAAATTTGCTCGTGAAAAATTTTATATGAAAAGGGATAATGAGGATGTATTTGTTATAGACAGTGTCAGGATTTCAAAAAAATAGCCTCTTTTGTACAATATAAAAAATTCATAACCGTTTAAATAATACCACTCCCTTGAAAGATCTGAAATTACCAACTCCCTTGAAAGATCATGTGTGCACATGCATGCAACAAATTATTAATCAAAAAATTAGATTGCCCATGATCAATTCTACTCTTGAAGATTTAATGCGCTACATGTACGACGAAACGAATTCCTCTCAAAAAGCTCAAATTGAAAAAGAACTGCAGGAAGATTGGGTGTTAAGAGAAAAATATAATGTATTAAAAGAATCTTTTGAAGGATTAAACAACACAAAACTTAAATCACCGAGGCAGCAAAGCGTTGATGCTATTTTGAAATATGCCTCCTGCACTTCCAAAGTATCGCTGCAATAAAACCAATTGCTGTTATTTTAAAAACATATTTCTTTGCCGGTTAGTTTATGACACGCAAAGAACGTTTTCAATTTGTAGTTGACTATTTTCAGCAACACATGCCTGTTGCTGAAACAGAGTTGGAATATGAAGACCCCTACCAGTTACTTATTGCTGTAATTCTTTCTGCCCAATGCACCGACAAGCGGGTAAACATGACGACACCCGCAATCTTTGAAAAATATCCTGCCATACAAGATTTGGCCAAAGCAACCTTTGATGAATTGTTCCCTCTTATAAAAAGTATTTCATACCCAAATAATAAAACGAAGCATCTTATCAATATGGCCGGTATGGTAGTGAATGATTTCGGTGGCAAAATTCCCATGACTGTCGAGGAGCTTGTAAAATTGCCTGGTGTTGGAAGAAAAACCGCAAATGTTATTACTTCAGTTATAGACTCACAGCCCAATATGCCGGTTGACACGCACGTATTTCGGGTTGCAGCGAGAATCGGGTTGACCGTAAACGCGAAAACACCGCTTGCCACCGAAAAACAATTGCTGCAGTTCCTGCCAACGGACCTTATTCATAAAGCCCATCACTGGCTGATCCTGCATGGCCGCTATGTATGCATTGCACGCAACCCTAAATGCTGGGAATGTGGCTTAAAACCCGTATGTAAATATTATCACACAGTGAGAAAAAAAGAGCTTGAAAAAGGATAATAAATTTTCTTGGCCTTTTATTTATTATTCAACTTTTTTATTACTCCATTTGTTTTTTTATCAAGATGTTCTGTATTTTTAAAGCCGCCGAAAAGAAAAGATTTGCAACGAAAGAAAAATACGAAGTCCCATAACTGTGTTAAAAATCAATCGGTCGGCAAAAGCGTAAATAATATTTCTTAACATACCTTATTGCTCGCCGGGTGGGCATAAGGATAAATAATAACCGTATGAAACGCAGAAAATTCCTGCAAAGCACTTCAACTTATGTAGCAGGTGCAGCATTGATTCCTTCCGCATTAAAAGCAGGCAGACGTATTTCCCCCAACGATAAAATAAATGTTGCTGCAATTGGCATCAATGGAATGGGCTGGGCTGATATAACCAATATTATGAAGAATCCGCAGACACAGTTGGTAGCCTTATGTGATGTTGATAAAAATGTGCTTGACAAAAGAATGGCCGAGCTGGCTAAAAACAATATTAAACCGGCTACTTATGGCGACTATCGCAAACTGCTTGATGATAAAAATATCAATGCGGTTGTAATTGCCACACCCGACCATTGGCATTGCAAAATTATGGTTGATGCATGCGCAGCAGGCAAAGATGTGTACTGTGAGAAACCTGTAGGCAATTCGATAGCAGAATGTGCCGTAATGGAAGCAGCGCAGAAAAAATATAATCGTGTTGTGCAGGTAGGCCAATGGCAGCACAGCAATAAACATTACCAGGACGCGGTAGATTTTGTGCACTCAGGAAAACTGGGCAATGTACGTCTTGTAAAAGCATGGGCATACCAGGGCTGGATGGAGTCAGTTCCGGTTAAACCCGATAGTGCACCACCGCCTGGGGTGGATTATGATATGTGGCTGGGCCCTGCTACCAAGCGACCTTTTAATCCTAACCGTTTTCACTTCACTTTCCGCTGGTTTTGGGATTATGCAGGCGGAT
>DATBFI010000655.1:0-7761 GCA_036558585.1 Chitinophagaceae bacterium | reverse complement strand
TCGTCGGGTGTTAACCTGGTGCTGCGCAGATCTTCTCCCCAGCCAACCTGGCCTGCTATCAGCATATCAGGATCATTCCAATGACCAGGCATTGCATAATGATATAGTTTATTTTGAGTAAACCCAATACTGCTGAGGCTTTCCCAGGTATCGGTAATATCCCCGGTTGTGCGCCAGCTATTTCCATCTACTTCAGGCGCCCATTTCCAAACATCATGCATACCATATTGGCAAAGACTATAATAAATGTCGCGGCTCTGCGCTTTTAATGCATGTTGCATAACCCTGTAGGGTTTCATGTAAGCTGCAAGAGAAGTGTCGCCCGCTTTTTTGTATATATCACCATAACTGCACCAGTCATACTTCAGATAATCAATGCCCCAGTTCGCATAGCTTGTCGCATCCTGCATCTCATGTTCATACGACCCGAGATAACCACCACATGTAAGCGGCCCCGGTGAAGAATAAATACCAAACTTTAAACCCTGGGCGTGCAACCAATCACCAAGGGCCTTCATATTTGGAAATTTATCATTAGGAACAATGTTCCCATTTACATCGCGTTGCGGTGACTGCCAGCCATCGTCAATATTTATATAAGCCCAGCCATGATCTATCAAACCTTTATCAATCAGGGCTTGTGCTGCGCTTCTTACTTTTGCATCACTTACACTTAAACCCCAGCAATTCCAGCTATTCCAGCCCATGGCCGGCGTAAGCGCAATTAACCCGCCAACTTTAATGGTAAAATTTCCTGAATCAATTCCTTTCTGGTTAGACACAACAAATTGTAATTTATATTCTCCTGCAGCAGAGAGAGAGCCGGATATAACCCCGGTATTCTCATCTACATACAGTCCTTGCGGCAAATTCTCAACAAAATATTTTAATGGCCTTTCACCTGTGGCAGAGATCTTGTACAGGAAAGGAGAACCCGGCTTTATACCAACAATTTTTGCACCATTGATCTTTGGTGCCGGCAAAGGTTGTGGCGTTAAAATATAAGATGTTATTGTTGCAATCGTTTTTGTTTTGCCCGTGTTCTTTTCTTTGAAAGTAGCTATGATCTCTATTCTTTTATTAGCAGGAACAGAAATATCTTTTGATGTGGTTTGCATAGCATTGAGAACCATAGCTTCATTGAACTGTTTGGTGACTATGTTGTTTAAGCCATCGCTTAATGAAACAGAAAGAGTACCACTTAGGTTAACATGCAATTTATTTGAAACGTTGATTGAATACCGATCTTTACTATTCTCATCTTTGTTGATTTCAAGTACAGCACCATCAATCAGGTCCATCATACTGATAAAGGGAGTTGCATTAAAAATGCCACCGCCTCCCCCGCCATCATAAACTCTTACTGCAAGAACATTCTCTTTATCCCATCGCAAAAATTTAGTGTTTGAAGCTATATGGTATTCTCTCGTTTCATCATATTTTGTGTTGTAACCTCCATTGCCAGCAGGAAAGGAGCCTGTTTGAGCAATTTCCTCTCCGTTCAAAAATGTTTCATCCACATCGTCGATCTTCGCCAGGAAAATGCGCAGCGTATCTTTCCAGTAAGAATTATTTTTTAATGATACTGGTAATTTAAAATGAAACCTGTACCATGCATACCCGTCATAATCATAACCCTGTTCTTCCCACGTAACATTTGTTTTGATAGCCCTCCATGATGCGTCATTAAAAGATGATTCTTTCCATTTCATGTTATCTCCTGTCTTAAACTTTGCAGAAGCAAGCGTAATTTTTTGTTGTGCAGATGCAGTAAATGCGAAGCAAAGCAGAAAGGGCAGTAAATATTTTTGCATAATGGAATTATTGTTGCGATAAAACTACAGGGAATTTTTATTTTACAATTCAGGATTTGTGATTTGAAATAGTTGTTCGATTATCAGCTCAAGAAGTACGATTTTTGCAATTTTTAAATTTTCAGTAAAAGACAGAATGTACAAGTGTGCGACGCAACACAAGTATTATAGTAATAATGCTGCCGGGCTCATAAAAAATTTCATTACTATCATATAATAAATAAAAAAGGAATCTTTGCAGATCCCTTTTTGCTAAAATGGAAAATAATTATCTACGAAACATTGAAGCTGACATTCCTGTCTCCCCACATCAATGTTACCTTACCACTTTTGTCAATGGTATAAGTCAGTTTTTCTGTTGCAGACCCTTTCATTGGTTTTACCTTTACCTGTAGTGCATCCTGGCTCTTATTCTTTTCATAATCAAAAGCACCCCAGGTCTCCCATTTTTTATTAAAGATAATTGTCCATTCATTATCGTTTGCAATCATAAATAAGGCATATTTACCGGCAGGCAAGGGATTGCCTTCAACCTTTACGTCTTTATTCACTTCAAATACTGTGGCTTCATTTGCCCCAGCACGCCAAACCTTACCATTCATAGGTTCCACATCTTTGCCAATTGTTCTTCCTTTTAAAGAAGGCTGGCTGTAATCAATGGTAACAGTGGCACCACTATTGATGGTTTGAGTGGCTTTTGCAGGAGGGCTTGGGCGCTTTGATTTATCTTCCTGGGCGCAGGCATTCAGGCTTGAAATAAGTACGGCACTCAGCAACGTAAAAGAAAGTAATTTTTTCATGGTTCTAATTTTTTTATTACGACGAAGTTAATGTAGAATGAATTATGAAAAATATTTTGGTACGAGCGGACGGAATTTTGCTCAACTCCGGTTGTGTCACTCCTGCTTCTGTCCGTGTATCAGCCGATTCTTATCTTTAAGAAGTTTTTTGCATTCATTAATTCTGACTATACTTAATTAGAAAATCTAACTATTATCTTTACCGCTCAAATTTGATTGCCATGAAAAAGAAACTAATCCTTGCAGCAATGCTTTCAGCATTTTTATTTTGTTACAGTTATACACAAAATCTTGTTACACCGCAACCATCACCAACTGCCGAAATAAAACAAAATTTTGGTTTGTCACAGATTGAACTTTCCTATTCACGCCCCGGAGTAAAAGGACGTAAAATATTTGGTGACCTCGTGCCTTTTGGTAAAGTTTGGCGAACAGGCGCAAACACAGCCACCACCATAACTTTCGGAGATGATGTAATGATTGGCGATAAAAAAATCCCTGCGGGCAAATATGGGTTATTAACGATACCAGGACAAACCGAATGGACCGTGATCTTTACCAAACAAGTTGATGTTACCAGCCCCGCCGATTATAAACAGGACCAGGATGTTGTTCGTGTTCCTGTTAAACCCTATCAGCTTCCTTTTTCTATCGAAACATTCACCATTGACTTTGGTAATATTACAAACAGTAGCTGCAGGCTTGAATTAATGTGGGACAGTGTATATGTAAATGTACCCATAACGACAGATGTTGATACAAAAATAGAAGCTCAGATAAAAGAGATAATGGGAGGAGATAATCGTCCGTATTTCCAGGCCGCATTATATTATATAGAAAACGGAAAAGATCTTAACCAGGCAGTACAGTGGCTTGACAAAGCTGCAACTCAGCAACCAGATGGTTTTTGGATCTATTATCAAAAGGCACGTGCATTGTCAAAGTTAGGCAAGAAACAGGAAGCATTGACGGCGTCTAATAAATCAATTGAACTTGCAAAAGCTGCAAAGAATGATGATTATGTTGCTTTGAATGAAAAGCTGCAAAAAACTTTATAACAGGGAAAATTTTATGTTATTAAATTCAAATGCCGGGGTTTTCCGGCATTTTGTATGAGCAAGAAATATAACTACGACCCCGGACTTCGGAACTTTAGAACTCAAAAACACAAAACATAAAATTTACCTGTACAAAACCTGAACCGTTTCTTTTGTCTCCTGCATTAAAACAATTTCTTTACCTGCTACCATTGTATCTAATAACTCCTTTGTAAAGTGACGGATGGTTAATAAAGTCAATCCCCTTTCTACCTGCACATCAAAGATAGCGCTGGCTTCTGCCGCAAGATGATCTATCTTCTCACTTTTGTCATCAAGGCAAACCTGTAAACTTACCGCTCCGGTTTGAATTAAGTTTGGCCTTATCATAATGTGCCCGAATATCTCATATAAGCGGCTCATAGGTTTTTCGCCAACAAAGGAAAAATCCTGGCTGTGTAAATGCATCAATACCTGTTTCTCCTTGATAATAATAATGGGAGGCAAAAGTTTTACCTGTTTTTTATAAATGACTGTACCGGGTAAGGCAGGATAAAGAAAACATTTTACATGCAAAGGAATTCCTTTGTTCTGTAAAGGCTTAATCGTTTTTGGATGAATTACCTGTGCGCCGTAATAAGCCATTTCAATTACTTCATCAAAGCTTAATTCATTAATAAATTGTGCTTCAGGGAACAATTTGGGGTCGGCGCTCATCACGCCCTCCACATCTTTCCAGATAGTCAGGTTTTCTGCATTCAGCAAATTGGCAAAAATAGCAGCAGTAAAATCACTTCCTTCTCTCCCCAATGTCGTGCTTTCATTTTCATCTGTAGCTCCAATAAAGCCTTGAGTAAGAAGAATGTTTATCCCTTCCCCACCGATTCGGTCAGGCGGGGTTTGTTGTTTATCGTTTATCGTTTGCTGGTTTTTATTTGATTCCTGATTCGCCAAATCTATAGTCCATTCTTCTTTTAGCTGATCTACTTTTTGTGCAGTATAATCCCAGTCGACATTTGCATCACGAAAGTTATTATCGGTTCGTAATATATCTCTTACGTCAATCCATTTATTGTGGACGCTCATTTCATTTAAAAAATGGCTAATAATACTTGAGCTTAGTAATTCACCAACACAAACAACCTGGTCGTAATAGTAGTCAAATTCCCGTTGGGGTTTATCATTCAGCAACCATTCTACCTCTGTAAAAAAATTATTGAGTTGTTCAAGACAAGGATTAAAATGGGTTATGAGCACATATTTAGCAGTTGTGAGATGCTGATTTTTTATAACTTCCCACAGTTTAAATGCTTCCTCCTTTTTGCCAGCATAAAAAGATTCAACCACTTTTTCCAATGCGTTCGTGGTTTTACCCATTGCAGAAACGATGATCACCAATTGTTCTCCTGCAAACCTGTCAAGGATAACTTTTAAATTTTGAATTCTTTCCAGGCTATTTATACTTGCTCCTCCAAATTTGAAAACTTTCATCCGGGTAATAATTTTTTATTTTAATGGCCGATGGAATAAACCCACTCATTTTTATAATGGACTTTTGAAGCTATCTATCATCTTTAAAAAGCATTGAACATTTCTAAGGTTATTTCATAACTTTCTTTGAAATCCATCAACAATTATATCCGTGTTTTAAACAAAGATAACAGTAAACACTTCGAAATATTTTTTATCGAAATACTTTTGTATTACTAAAAATAACGATTGCAATGATCAACAGGCAAATACTTACACTCGATGAATTCACCATTCAGCAATACCGCAAAATACCCAATGCAACGGGCGAATTAAGCAACCTGTTAAGGGATATTGGATTGGCTGCGAAACGGATTAATGTTGAGGTAAATAAAGCCGGACTTGTTGATATTCTGGGCGATGACGGCTCAGTGAATGTGCAGGGTGAAGATGTAAAAAAGCTCGATGTCTTTGCCAATAATCAATTGGTTGGCGTGTTGAAGCATGGCATAAGCTGCGCAGGCATTGGCAGCGAGGAGATGGAAGACATTGTTGTGTTTGATGATGAAGTAAGTAACAAGAGCAAGTATATTGTTATGTTTGATCCTTTGGATGGCAGCACAAATATTGATACCAATGCTTCTATTGGAACTATTTTCGGTGTATACAGGCGCATGAGCAGTTTGGGCGGTCCATGTGCAAAACAAGATTTCCTGCAGCCGGGAATCAAACAGGTCGCTGCCGGTTATATTGTGTATGGTTCATCAACTATATTGGTATATGCAACACGCCGTGGTGTAAATGGTTTCACGCTTGATCCGTCCATTGGCGAATTTTGTCTCAGCCATCCCGATGTAAAATGTCCTGCCGCAGGTAAAATTTATTCTGTAAATCATGGCAATTTCTTTTTGTACAGCACGCCGGTAAAAAAATATATTGACGGTTGTCAAAGAAAAGCAAAAGAAAACGGTGGTCCTTATACACAACGTTATATCGGCAGCATGGTAGCCGATCTGCATCGAACACTTATTAAGGGTGGCATCTTCATGTATCCCGGCATGATCGATAAACCGCAGGGAAAGCTGCGTTTAATGTACGAGTGTAATCCTTTCGCATTTATTATTGAAGTGGCAGGCGGAAAGGCTACAAGCGGCACCCAAAGAATTCTTGACATTCAGCCCACACAACTGCATCAGCGCACACCATTATTTATTGGCAGTAAGTGCATGGTGGAAGAATTGGAAAGTTATTTGGCAGAAGAATAATTGATTGCTTATCGTTTGTTGTTTGTTTTCGCTCTCTTCCTGACGATTGGTTCTTGTTTTTGGATCTTACACTAACCGGTTGCCTTATTTTTCTCTAACCCCACACCTTCTTTTGTAAGATATTCACCGATGCAGAAAGTTTCATCCTTCCAAAGTTGTATTGATTTATTCCAGTAAATCCAAAGCCAGTCAAATAAGTGGTTCGAAATATATTTCCGGTTTTAAATCTTCTTTATAAAATATCGGCACTCCTTCTGCGTTATTCGCAGTATGATTTCGTCAAAAAATTTTTCCGTAGTATTATTTCGAGTAGTTAACTCAGCTTTATTTACGTTTATGCTTATTAGTTCTTTTTCTTCCTGCGCACAAAAAGCAGTACATCCAGCCATTAGCTATGACAATTCGCATGATATTGATATACGGGAAATGGATAAAAGCATTCTCTATTATATAAACCAACATCGTACATCAATTGGCTTGCCGCAACTACAAATGGTGAGTGAAGCATCTGTACAAGCGACCAAACACAGTGTTGAAATGGCAAGCCGTACAACTGCTTTCGGTCACGATGGCTATGATGAACGCATGGATAATATCGCAAAGAAGATAGGGCCCGTACACGCAAGTGCGGAGAATGTAGCCTATGGAAAATTAACCGCAAAGGAGGTCGTTGATCTTTGGCTGAATAGTCCCGGTCATAAAAAAAATATCGAAGGCAATTATGCCCTGACAGGTATCGGAATCGCAAAAGATGCTGATGGAGTTGTATTTTATACAGAGATTTTTTTGAGGAAATAAGTAATTCCAATCGCTCGTCGATAATCCAAATCCCTTTGCTCAGGAGCTCATGCCCGTCGGATGCTCAACGTTCCCTGCTTTGTGGCTAAAGAAAACAACTAACAAGTTGATCTCGCAAGGCGATCTTACTAATCATCTCCATTAATTTTTTTCAACCTTCTTCATCACAAAGAAGTTTTTCTTTTTCCCGATTTTTGCCAAAAATTTCTTCATGATAGAGATTATTGATTATGCCGATGAGTATGCCAATGATTTTAAGAAACTTAATCTTGAATGGCTTGATAAATATAATCTCACGGAAACACATGACCTGGAAATTATTAATGACCCGAAAGGCATGATTTTGGATCATGGCGGGTATATTTACCTCGCTAAATCCGGTAACACAATTGTTGGCAGTGCTGCAATCGTGAAGGAAGGTGATAGAATATATGAACTGGTTAAAATGGCTGTTACCGCTGCATTCCAGGGGAAGGGCATTAGCAGATTACTTATTGAAAAATGCCTGGACAAAGTAAAAGAATTAAAAGCCACAAGAATTTTTCTTTACTCAAACAGCCAATTAACTACTGCAATT
>DATBFI010000654.1:0-6264 GCA_036558585.1 Chitinophagaceae bacterium | reverse complement strand
CCGACTTATGATTTGGATTATAGTCCGGCAATTTTTTCTCCGGTGGATCCAACAACTATTAACGTTGAGAGTGGCTCAGGAGGGTTAATCTATGTTCTCACTTTCACTAATACGAACGGCGTATTAAGTGATTTCAATGTCATCTTTGATCCTGCAACTGTAACGGCAGCAGCAGACCCGGCTGTAGGGGTAAATGTTTCATTAAATCCAAAAATTGTTGTAGCTGATCCTGTGAGTGGCATATACAGGTTTTATTTTGAGTATAATAATTCTGTTGGCGATCATAGGTGCATCACAGATCAGTATATAAAATACTAATCAGGCCTTATTTTCTAAATCAGAATTATAAGAAGACAGAACCGAAAGAAAATTATAATATTTAATAAGGGTCTCAATTAATTTTTGAGACCCATTATTATTAACGAATGTAATGAGATCAAATTGGTTTCATTCGGATTAAATCAAACTCCATATATATTAGGAGAGAGATTACACTTAAAAATAGCATTATGAGAAAACATCTTTCTTTTTTGATCATCATAATGTTTGCACCGCAGATCGTTTTTAGTCAGCCAGTAGCAGTTACAGGAATGGTAAAAGTTGAAAGTGGTTATCCTGTTTCCGGTGTATTGATCAAAGGGAAAAAAGAAAAAATACAAGCGCTCACAGATTCAATGGGGATTTTTAAAATTGGAGCGAGCCCATATTCTGTATTAATAGTTAGCTATGCAGGCTTCAAAAGTCTAGAAATAAAAGTTGCGGATAAACCGATTGACACAGTAATTATTTTGCTTCCCGAAAATGAAGGACAAAAATATGACGCTGCCAGCTCCAAAATAAAATCTGAAAATTTGCAGGATGCGATCTCTGCTCAAAAGGGTGCATCAAATACAATAATTTATAATAATGCACCGGCTTCAGGTGCCTTTTTCCCACAGTTTTCTTCTAAAGAAGAATCCCAGGGTAGCAAGTATTTATTTCACGATTGGGTAAGTGGCTTTATAGTAACTGCAGATAGTAATACTATTAAAAATGATTTAGCCCGGTTTAACTATAATAAAATGAGCGGCAATCTTATAATGACACAGGATGGAAAAAGTGCAATTGAATTTGATCACGCCCAAATAACAGCTTTTACATTATATAATGCAGGAACAGAATATCCATTTGAAGATGTTCCCTCAATTTCAACTAATGCATTTTGCCAGGTAATTGCTAAAGGGAATAAATATGCTGCATACAAACTAACCACTACAAAATTTGTAAAATCAAACTATCATACCGATGGTATGACGTCAACCGGCAATCCTTATGATGAATATATTGACGAACACAAATATTACCTGTTAACTCCGGCTGATAATAAATTTGAATTGTCTAAACTCAACAAAAAATCAATTAAAGGAGCTTTAAAAAATGAACAGCAAAGAGTGGATGATTATTTTTCACAACACAAAGCTGAAATAGTTGATGAAGCTTTCTTAAAAAATTTGGTTGATTATTTAAACCACTAATAGATAGAATATTTTGAAAGAAAAAAGTGAAGGTGAAAAAAATTTATTTCTTTGGAAATTTCCTGAACATTTTCTGTACTATATACTCTAGCATCTCTGGCTGAGGCTGTGAATATGACTCCTTTCTTTCTCCCTTTGCGGTAGCATGCCATACTATTTTATTTTCCTTTATATCGATCATATCAATTACAAGAGAGCCTTGTCGTAATGTATCGACATTTATTTTACCTCCATATACTGCCGGCCGGTTGTTGCTGCTGAAAGTATATATTCTTGCCTCGTTGTCGAAAGCGGGTATAAATACGTCGGGGTTGTATACTACCTCCTGGTTATTGTTTACTGCATACTTCCTGTTCATTACAAGTGTGTAAGTAAAAATGCAGTCTGGCTTTGTTGTGTCTAATTTCATGTTCCTTTTGTTCAACTGCTTTATAACTTCGGTGGCCAGGTTTTGCTCGAACTGTTGTTTGTTGATCATTTTTGTGTATGCAGTATCATTGGTGCGAGTAAATGCATACGTTTTATAATTACGAAAATCATTGCCAGATAATCTTTCGGAACTGAAGAGGTCAGATGGCGCGGAACAACTGTACATACACACAACAAGAGCATATATGGTGATATACTTTATTTGAGTATTCATAAACTCATTATTTATTTATTGCTTTTAAAAGTCGTAAAAAATAATTATCCTATCGAACTTTTTCACACGTTAAATATCAATTTCATTTTTTCCCACAATTTTCTTTTTTCAATTTTTACAAATTCAGAATTGTCATTGGTAAGAGTAACCACAGGTACCGTCATGAACGTGCAATTGCTATACTTCTGTATCTGGTAATGGGGAAAGGTAAAAGGCAACTGGATATCCTGTGTAGTTACATCGAACATAAAAACAAATTGTGGTTGCAGCGATTCCTTTAGTTCATTAAACGTTTTAGTTTGTTGAAGGTGATTCACAATGGCTGTATCGCCGATATTTAATTTGCAGGCTGCTAGTAATTTGGTCAATGTGTGCAGCCATTCGTCGTTTATATGAACTGATGAAGCATCTTTTAGTAAAATTGTTATGTTTTTTCTATTGTCCCCCAAAAACCATTTTTTGATGAGCGGTTTTTCATCGCGGTCATCCTTTATTTTTTTGTTAGTAATTTGCTCTTGTATTTTTCCTGGTTGTGCAATTTTCTCCGCTGCTAATACAATTGAATCTTTGTACAAGCCAGCAAGTACGAAATCAGGTAATTGAATATTCATAAAATTTATGAAGGTTAACAGTCGTTAGTTTTCTTTTTTTCTTTTCTTTGCAACAAATTTAGTGATATGACAGAAGCTCCCGGTATGAATGTTACAAAAGTAGAACGCAGTAAACTCAAAGATTTAAAACTTGATGATCTTCCCTTTGGCAAGTATTTCACAGATCATATGCTTGAAGCCGATTTTGAAGATGGCGAATGGAGAAATGTGGAAATTAAACCATATCAGCCATTATTGCTTGAGCCATCTCTTTCGGCATTGCATTATGGCCAGGCAATTTTTGAGGGCATGAAAGCATATAAAAACAAAGAGGGGAATGCGTTTATTTTTCGTCCTTACGACAATTTCGTGCGGTTTAATATTTCTGCTGTCCGGATGAATATGCCTGAAATTCCTGAAGAAATTTTTATAGAGGGGCTGCGTCAATTAATAGAGTTAGATAAAAACTGGATCCCCTCAAAAGAAGATCATTCTTTATATATAAGGCCGATGATGTTTGCAACAGATACAGCACTTGGCGTGAGGCCATCTGATACTTACAAGTTTATAATAATATTAAGTCCTGCGGGGTCTTATTTTGCAAAGCCCATGAAAATTGCCGTGGAAGAAAAATATACACGTGCAGCTCCCGGAGGTGTGGGCTTTTCCAAGAATGCGGGTAATTATGGAGGTGCGATGCTGGCGTCAACAGTTGCAAAACAAAAGGGATATGACCAGGTTTTATGGACTGATGCCCTTGAGCACAAATGGCTGCAGGAAGTTGGAATGATGAATGTCTTTTTTATCATCGATGAAGTAGCGATTACGCCAACACTGGATGATGGGATAATACTGGCGGGCGTAACGC
The DNA here is from genome assembly GCA_036558585.1 of Chitinophagaceae bacterium. Taxonomy (GTDB): domain Bacteria; phylum Bacteroidota; class Bacteroidia; order Chitinophagales; family Chitinophagaceae; genus DATBFI01. Next base: position 2,649 of record DATBFI010000654.1, on the reverse strand, counting down.
GTTCCAGCGTTATTACGTTGCTAAAGGAAATGGGCTTAAGGGTAGAAGAAAGAAAAATAAGTATTGATGAAGTGGTTGAAGCTTATAAAAAAGGTTCGTTACGGGAAGTATTTGGTACCGGTACTGCTGCAACGATTGCGCTTATACAAGATCTGAATTATAAAAATTATACAATGCATTTTAATGTGGAAAATTTTACAATCGCTCATGCAGTCAAAAAAAGAATGGGTAATATTAAAGAGGGAAAAGCAGAAGATATTTATGGCTGGATGTTTAAAGTATAAATAAGGGCGATTTATATAATCGCAATTATAAATCCCAAATTCACCGAATTAACGACGAATTTGGGATTTTTTATCTTAATTTTTTCATTTTTAAGTTTACTCCCTTACCTTTGCCGTCCTAAAAAATACACGGTATAGAATGCCTACAATACAACAGTTAGTAAGAAAAGGTCGTGAAATAATCAGGGCAAAAAGCAAATCGAGGGCATTAGATGCATGCCCCCAACGGCGTGGAGTTTGCACAAGGGTTTATACAACAACTCCCAAAAAACCAAATTCGGCATTACGTAAAGTAGCTAAAGTACGGTTGACTAATAAAGTTGAGGTTATCGCCTATATTCCCGGTGAGGGGCATAACCTGCAGGAGCACTCAATTGTACTTATCCGTGGCGGTCGTGTAAAGGATTTACCTGGTGTACGTTACCATATTGTTCGTGGCAGTTTGGATACAGCCGGCGTAAAAGACCGCAAGAAGAGCCGTTCGAAGTATGGTACGAAGAAAGAAAAAGCAAAGAAAAAATAATTAAAAAAGTAATCATCTGAAATATGCGTAAAGCGCAAGCAAAAAAATTACCCTTAGCACCAGATCCCCGCTTTAATGACAAAATGGTAACGCGTTTTATCAATAACCTGATGTGGGAGGGGAAAAAAAGTACAGCAATTAATATTTTTTACGATGCTGTAAATAAAGTAAGCAAAATTACCAATGAGGACGGCTATGAAATATGGAAGAAGGCATTGGCTAATGTTACTCCGGGTGTTGAAGTACGCAGCCGTAGGATTGGAGGTGCTACTTTTCAAATTCCAACAGAAGTTCGTCCTGACCGGAAAATATCGTTAAGCATGAAGTGGCTAATCCGTTACAGCCGCGAACGTAATGGCAAAACTATGGCCGATAAATTAGCTAATGAAATAATCGCGGCAAGCAAGGGTGAAGGTGCAGCATTTAAAAAGAAAGAAGATACACACCGCATGGCCGAAGCTAACAAGGCATTCTCACATTTTAAAGTTTAACTTGCTTATCATATTTCAAGACAAACCATTCACAAAAGTGGATGGTTTTTTTATTGTTATAGCCTGACTAAGGCGTGGATCATTTGAAAAGTGTCGATTAAAATTCGTGTAAGCTAGGTATGAAATTTTTCGTACGAAAATTAATACATGGCTATTTTTTATTTAGTGAAAAGGCAACAAGGACACATAGCTGAAGTCACAGTAGTACAAAGTTCAATCAAGGTGTATGGCGAATCGGTGCTGGATATCCGATTCGCCTTGATTTTTTGGTACTTTTTTATCAAGAAAAAAGTACAGAGAAAAATTTATACTTAAGAGGCAAAAAAGTAAAATATCTCGAAGAGATATTATAACACTTCATTTTTAATATTTGCTTCATTGGGTCGACTTATATATAGTTACCAGTGAAAACAATATTACGCTGTATGAATAAAGGCAATAGCGTCCACTACTGAAGAAAAGTCATAGTAACCTGCTGCGCTGCGTAACATATTTGTTCCTCCTGCGTTACACACAGACAGATCTATGTCGTAAAATTTCCAAACAATTTGTAAACATATTTATAATTTCTTTTAACAATACTTAATCATTGGGATCGTTTAATAACTGAACTTGGCACAACAATTGGCTCTCATTTTAAAAAAACAACTATGAAAAAAATATTTTTAACAGCAGCAGCAGTGTTTGCATTTGCGTCCTTAACCCTGGCACAAGGATTTCATATTGGCGCCAAAGTTGGTGCTAATATGGGTAAAATTGATGGCGAGTCATTTAGCGACGAATTTAAACTTGGTTATCAGCTAGGTGGATTTGCAGAAATAGATTTTACAAAAGGGTTTGGTATACAACCAGAATTATTATGGAGTCAAACAAATACAAAGGTTACTGATGAAGTTCTCACAGGTTGGAAGCCCGGTGAAGAAATTCATCTGAATTATTTAAGTATTCCAATTCTCTTAAGATTGAATGCCGGAAAGATGCTAACATTTAACCTGGGTCCACAGTTTAGCATACTTACAAATAACCACAAGACCACTTTGGAAAATGCCGGAGACGCATTTAAGACCGGCGATTTTGCAATGGTGGCAGGTGCGCAGGTAAACATAGGTTCATTGAGAGTATACGGCCGTTATAATATTGGTTTAAGCGATATCAGCGACGTAAAGAATACTGATAAGTGGAGAAATCAGCAATTGCAGCTTGGTATCGGTTTAAAAGTATTTTAATAGTAACTCTAAATTATCTGTAAAAGCACTATACAATCCGTGTGGTGCTTTTTTATTTGCGACAATTTGTTAGGCTTCCGGATTTGTTTTGCTTTGGCATTTAAATTGAACTTTTTACCTTTCGG
>DATBFI010000653.1:0-6517 GCA_036558585.1 Chitinophagaceae bacterium | reverse complement strand
GGTTTTCCCAGTTTTTCGCTTTTACATAACTTTCATTTACTATAACCGATCGTGTTGAATCTGCAGGGAATGCCGGTGAAAAATTCCTTCCTGCGATCAATGGGATTTTTAATAAAGGCAAATAATCTTCATCTACAATTTCAGATTGATATTCTATGGAATCAGCATCACTAATCACTACTATTCTCGGCCCAAACTTCTCAACAGAACTGCCATGATAGTCTGCACTAACACCAACAATGCCATGGTTCTTCATTAATTCATTTTTAAAAACAGCAGGATCTGTATGCTTCAGGCTGCATTTATTTACAATAACAAGATTATTGTCATCATATCCCAAATCAGCTTTGGTCAAAAAATTAAACTGCCTGTAAATGATAAATGTGGCAATGATTAAAAAAGATGCCAGCGTAAACTGCACTACAACAAGAAATTTCTGCAAATAATTTTTCCCTGCAATTTGCAAACGGTTGTATAATGTTTTTACAGGATTATAGCCCGATAAAACCAATGCTGGATAAAAGCCTGCAAGTAATCCTGTGATGATATATAAAATGACATAACCAGCAACCAGTTTTGCATCGAATAAATAAGAAAGTGATAATGCTTTATTGGCAACATTATTAAACAACGGCAACAACAATTGCACTAATGCAATTGCCAGTACAAATGCAATGGTGCATAGGAAAAATGATTCGCCCAGGAACTGCACAATGAGTTGTTTTCTGCTGCCACCAACTACTTTACGAATGCCTATTTCTTTAGCTCGTTTTATGGAACGTGCAACGGTAAGATCTATAAAATTGATACACGCAATCAGCAATACAAACAATGCAATGCCTGTGAGTATATAAGAATATACCGGGTTGCTTGCGTTGGTTAAACCGTTTCTTGCAGGCAGGTCGGTGTTCAAGTGCATGTTTAGATATGACTGTAAATAGTAAGTGCTGATCATTTCATCAGAAGGTTTTGCATCTGCGATAAAAAAATTTTGCATTTGTTTTTCCACCGCTTGCAGGTTTGCTTTATCATCCAGCACCACAAATGTGTTCAGGTCAGAATTAAACCAGTTATCGTTATTCTTTGCATCTGCATCAGATTCTTTAAAGGGCAATAACACATCAAACTGTATGGAAGAATTTTGCGGGCTACGTTTTGCTACAGCCGTTACTTTGTATGGTACAAAAATGTTGTCTTCTTTTACCATCACTATTTTACCAATGGCTTCCGTTGTGCCAAATTGTTTTTCCGCGGCATCTTCACTCAACACAATAGAATGCGGTTCTGTTAAGCAGGTTTTATAATTGCCGCTCAACAATTGAAAACTGAATATGGAAAAGAAGCTTGAATCAACACGCAACAAATCCTGCGATTGCACTTCTGTTCCATTTTTTATATCTTCCCTCCCAATTTTCACACGAACAAAAGATTTGATGCCCGGAACATTCTTAGTAAAACGGGGACCTTGCAAAAAACCGGTGTATGGATTTTTATTTTCCTTCCCATTTTCTTTCTCCGTAGAGACAATGCGGTAAATATTCTTTACATTTTTATGAAACCTGTCAAAGCTTACTTCATCTTTTATATATAACATAATCAGCATCGCGCAGGCAAGCCCGATGCTTAAGCCCGCAATGTTGATAAAAGAATAAATCTTGTTTCGTGCAAGGTTTCTGAATGCGATTTTAAAATAGCTTTTAAACATAAAGCCCCCGAACCCCTAAAGGGAAATTTAGAATTTCTGGTGAGCATTCTGATTAAATGCTCACCCATTGAATATTGTTGAATTAAAGAACTACAGTTGAACAGAAATACTTAAGCTAAAGTCCCTTTAGGGATTTAGGGTTCCTATTCCGTCCTCAAACTGTTCACCGGGTTGGCTATAGCTGCTTTTATTGATTGAAAGCTTACTGTTAACAATGCAATCAACAATGCAACTAAACCCGCAACAACAAACACCCACCACTCTATATTAATCCGGTATGCAAAATCCTGCAGCCATTTGTTCATTGCATACCATGCAACGGGAACAGCAATGATTGCGGCAATAAAAACAAGTTTTAAAAAATCAGTTGACAGCATCATTGTGATGCCGGATACACTCGCGCCTAACACTTTCCTTATACCAATTTCTTTTACTCTTTGCCGCACAGTAAATGCTGTTAATCCGAACAATCCCAAACAAGCAATGATTAATGAGAGTATAGAGAAATACAAAAAGAATTTTGAAAACCTGCTCTCTGCAAGATATTGGTCATTAAGTTTTTTATCCATGAAACTATATTCGAGCAAAGCGCCGGGAAAAATTTTTTTCCAGTTATCTGCTATCCAGTTAATTGCTTTTTGAGGCTCATTCATAGCAATACGCACAGATATTTGCGAGAAACGTTGGTTGACAAGACGAGGCATAATCACAAGCGGCTCTACCTGCTGATGCAATGAATTGAAATGAAAATCCTTTACAACACCAGTGACCCGCCCTTCTTTTCCAGTTGCACTAAAAGGTTTATTGATAGCGTCTGCAGCATTTTTCCATCCAAATGATTTTACGGCTGCTTCATTAATAATGTACGACGTAGAATCTGCGATAATATTGGAATAAAAGTTTCTGCCCGAAACCATTTTCATTCCATATACATTAATATAATTCTCATCAGCTTTTAAATTATACAGGATAGATGTGATGCGATCGCCATTACCTGAAACAGTAGTAATGCCACGATTACCTAATCCCCCTGCAAGTATTGCATTAGAAGTAGTAATGCCTGTTACAAAGGGTTTAGAAAGAACTGCATTTTTAAATGCTTCATAATTTTCTATTACCTCTGTATTACCGTTTGTTTTTAAAGTAAGCAAGGCATCTTTTTTATATCCAAGGTCTTTATGCTGTATATAGGATAGTTGAGAATTTATCACGAGTATTCCTGCAATAAGAATTATAGTGATAGTGAATTGCAGTACTACCAGCGATTTACGCAATCCCACTCCTCCTGAAGTTGAAGTAAACTTTCCTTTTAAAACTTCTGCAGGCTTGTATGCCGTTATTAAAAATGCAGGATATATACCTGACAGAATTCCGAGTATAAGTGTTATTGCAAACAACAGAAGCAACAAACCGGGAGAATGAAACAGCCAAAGTTCTTTGCCGCTTAGTTCTTTAAACACAGGTTCCAATATTGCTGCCAGCAAAAGGGCGATTAAGAAAGATGTAAATGTAACGGCCAATGCTTCGCCAAGATGTTGAAAAACGAGCTGTATTTTTTGTGCGCCCAAAACTTTTCTTACTCCTGTTTCTTTTGCACGTTCCGATGCACGTGCAGTAGCAAGGTTCATGTAATTGATACACGCAACAAGTAAAATAAAAATACCGATGGTGGCAAAAATGTAAATATTTGCCATGCTGCCTGTCGGTGCTATTTCATATCGCAAATGGGAATTAAGATGAATAGATGTAAGCGGCTGCAGTGAAAAATCGAGATGTGTATTTGCCTCCTGCATATATTTTTCTGTATGTCTTTCAGCAAATGCAGGCAGCTTTGCTTCTATTTTTTTTAGGTCTGATCTATTACTTAATAACAGGTAAGTGTAAAAATCATTTTTATCCCATTCGGCAGCGGCTTCAGGCGCGTAGGTTTCAAACGTTTTAAATGAAACAAGAAAATTAAAAGTAAAATGTGCATTTTTCGGCGCATCAGGCATTACGCCTGTTACCTTATAGAGGGCACCTCTGCCTGTACTGTCATATAAATAAATGAGTAATGCCTTACCAATCGGATCTTGATGTCCAAAATATTTTTTTGCCAGTGATTGCGTAAGAATAATACTGTAAGGGTCACTCAAAGCGGTCTTTACATTGCCTTGCAAAAGGTGATAATCAAAAACATTAAAGAAAGACGGGTCGGTTAATAGCATTCCGGATTCATCAGATTGATTATTGCCATATTTTACAATAGCACCTTTTTGTTCAAAACGAACCGTGTTCTCAACTTCAGGAAAATCTGTTTTAAGTGCATTTGCCAGGGGAGCCCCGGTAACAGCCTGGTAAAATGTTTCGGAAGGTGTGGTACTTTTTGAAACTACACGAACAATTCTGTCTGCTTTCGAATTGAAAGCATCATAACTTAATTCATCCTGTATCCATGAAGCAATAAAAATAAAACAAGTAAGCCCTGCAGCAAGTCCTGCTATGTTTAATAAAGTAAATCCTTTATGCCTTACAAGATTACGGAAAGCAAGAAGCGAAAATTTTTTAAACATAAAAGAAGATTTTTTGATATACCATTTAATGATTCTGATTTATCATTTTCAAATTTTCAAATCATTAAATTTTCAAATTGACTACTCCGTTCTCAAACTCTTAACCGGATTTGCTATCGCTGCTTTGATTGACTGGAAGCTTACCGTTATTACTGCTATCAACAGCGCTGCAAACGCAGCTACAAAAAACACCCACCAGCTGATTGTAATTCTGTATGCAAAACTTTGCAACCATTTATTCATCGCCCACCACGCAGCAGGAAATGCAATGAGCGATGCGATCAGGACCAGTTTTAAAAATTCTTTTGAAAGCATTTGTGTCACCTGCCCTATGCTTGCGCCTAACACTTTCCTGATGCCGATTTCTTTTGTACGCTGTTCTGCTGTATACGTCGCTAAGCCAAATAAGCCAAGGCAGGCAACAAATATGATTAGTACAGAAAAGATGTTGAGAATGGTTCCTGTTTTTTGTTCAGCAGCATAGGTTTTATTGTATAAATCATCCATGAAAGTGTAAGTGAATGGTTCATCTGTATTGAATGCATCCCATTGTTTTTTCATGGTGGCCAGCAAGCCTGCAACATCTGCCGTTTTTATTTTGAATATCAGGCCACCTTCCGGTTGGAATGTCATTACCAGTGGAGTGACAGGTTCATGCAATGATTTAAAGTTGAAATCTTTTACCACACCAACAATATGAAAAGAAATATTGGTGCCTTTATCGCTGTTTACCTTTATAATAGTTTTACCGGTTGAATTCATTGTATTCCAGCCAAAAGCTTTTGCGGCACTTTCATTTATGATCATACCTAAAGAATCGGTTGCAAACGCTGATGAAAAATTCCTGCCTGCTGCCATCTGCATACCAAAGGTTGGAATGTATTGTTCATCTACGTGATAATCTACCACTTTCATCATTTCATTATCATGCCCTTCGGGATAAACAAGCGTATTATTACTATTTGTTGGACCTGCAGGTTTGTACCATGAAACAGTTGCATTTACAATGCGTGGGTCTTTCAGCATTTGTTGTTTATATACCTGTTCATTTTTTCCAAGCGCATAAGAATCAGGCAGCGTAAGTATCTGCTCTTTATCATAACCTAATTTTTTATTTTGAATAAATTTCATCTGCTGATAAACAACGATGGTACTTATGATCAATCCAACAGAAATAAAAAACTGGAACACCACAAGACTGCTTCTTAATCCAAAACTTTTATTGTTGGTTGTTAGCTTACCTTTTAATACAGCAATTGGCTTGAATGAGGAAAGATAAAATGCAGGATAAATACCGGCGATTATGCCAACCAATAAACCCAACGCAATAAATGCAAGTATCGGTTTAATGTTAAAGCTTAAATGCTTCCCTGAAATATTATTGAAAGCAGGCAATGCAACCTGTACTAATACCAATGCAATGATCAAGGCAAATAAAGTAATTAACATTGACTCTGATAAAAACTGGCTGACGAGCTGGAACTTGCCTGAGCCGGCAACTTTTCTTACGCCTACTTCCTTTGCACGCTTAGATGCACTTGCTGTTGAAAGGTTGATAAAATTAACGCATGCAACTGCCAGCATAAAAATAGCAATCACACCAAAAATGTAAACATAACTTGCATTGCCGCCAGGTTCTAATTCAAAATTGGTCTCTGAATATAAATGGATAGAAGTTAAAGGTTGCAGTATAAAACCCAGCTCATTACCTTTTGTTCTGAACTGGGCTAAACTTAATCCCATTTGTCGCTGTATTTGCGGTCCCATGTATTTTTCCACCATACCTGGAAATTTTGCTTCCAGTTTTTTATAATCATATCCTTTCTTCAATACTATATAAGTGAACATGCCTGACGACAACCATGACGGATCTCTTGCATAAGGAAGATTCGACAGTGAAACAAAAAAATCAAAATGAAAATGGCAATTCGAAGGAATGTTATTAATAACTCCTGTTACTTTAAATAATTCATTGTCAATTTTCAGCAGTTTACCAATCGGTTCTTGCGTGTTAAAATACTTCTGCGCCATATCTTTTGTGAGCACAATAGTATGAGGTTCCATCAACGCTGTTTTTGGATTGCCTTTTATAAACGGGAGTGTAAACACACTGAAAAAATTTGAATCGACTATTGCCAGTTTGCTTTCTTTGAATGTCTTGTTGTTATATGTGATTCTTGTGTCCCCGTTCAGATTTAGTCTTGTTGCTTCCTCCACTTCAGGGTAATCATTTTTTAAAGCCGCTGCTACCGGTGGCATT
>DATBFI010000652.1:0-10196 GCA_036558585.1 Chitinophagaceae bacterium | reverse complement strand
GAAGGTTTGGTAACAATACGCATTTTCTTTTTCTCAAGAGCATGATTTACCAGTTCATTCATTTTACGAATAACAATTTCTTTATTGCCGGGTTGCGTTCTTTCCTGCTGAGACTTTACAAGCAGGTATCCATCAGATGTAATTTTATTACGCAACTTTTGATGAACAAATTGCTTTTGCTCATGATTTAGCAATTGAGATGAGTCGATATGCCAGCGACCCTGCACCATCGTTTCAACCTTATTCACGTTCTGCCCTCCTTTACCGCCACTGCGGGCAGTTTGAAAAATTATTTCAGTGCTTATATCTATCTTCATCATCACAAATTGTTATACAAAATTCGCTATTAGTGTTGTTCACATTCTAAAAAAATAGTGCTGCAATGAGGGCCGTTATTCAAAGAGTTACACACGCGTCGGTTACAGCGAAAGAGAAAATCACAGGTTCAATAAAAAATGGATTACTGGTATTACTCGGCATTGAAGATGCAGACAAAGACGAAGATATCGAATGGCTTAGCAGCAAGATTGTTAACCTGAGAATTTTTGACGATGCGAACGGGGTTATGAATATTAGTGTAAAAGATTCAGGAGGAAATATCTTATTGGTAAGTCAGTTTACGCTGCACGCATCAACAAAAAAGGGAAATCGTCCCTCTTATATAAGGGCAAGCAAGCCGGAAACTGCTATTCCGTTATATGAAAAGATGATTGGGCGACTGGAGCAGGGTATCGGGAAAAAAATTCAAACAGGTATTTTTGGAGCTATGATGAAAGTAGAACTGGTAAATGATGGTCCTGTAACGATCATTATTGACACCCGGCTTCGCGAATGAATAATTTACCGGAACGAAAGCATTTTACAAATGAAAGGCTTCTGAAACACTCACAGGTATTAGAATCTATTACTTAATACATTCAAAACAAATTGGTTTTGTTTTACTTAATTTGAAAAATTTTGCTAAAATTTTCGTATTTACATCTCAAACTTTTATCTTTGCGCTCCCAAAAAATTTATGTCTAAACAACCGCTGATTAAACAAGATGGAACTATCGTTGAAGCTTTAAGTAATGCCATGTTCAAGGTTAAACTTCAAAATGGACATGAAATTCTGGCTACCATTTCGGGTAAAATGCGGATGAATTATATACGGATTCTGCCGGGTGATAAGGTGGGAGTTGAAATGAGTCCGTATGATTTAACAAGAGGAAGAATCATTTTCAGGTATAAATAATTTATAAAGCCCTGGCCGTAAGTTTTGAGCCAAAAGTTTTAAAAAAGAAGTTATGAAAGTTAGAGCATCAGTTAAGAAACGCAGCGCCGATTGCAAAATCGTTCGCAGAAAAGGGAAGTTATATATTATTAATAAAAAGAATCCGCGTTTTAAACAGCGCCAGGGATAATTGTAAATAAATCGTAAATCTAAAATAAAAATATGGCTCGTATTGCCGGTATAGATCTACCCAAAAATAAAAGAGGAGAAATTGGACTTACTTATATTTTTGGTATTGGTCGTTCTACATCAAGATATATACTCGATAAAGCTGGTATTGACTATGATAAAAAAGTAAATGAGTGGAGCGATGAAGAACAGGCTTCTATTCGAAATATTATTACAAATGAGTTTAAGGTAGAAGGTCAGTTACGCAGCGAAGTTCAAACCAGCATTAAGCGTTTACTTGATATCGCTTGTTACCGTGGTCTTCGTCACCGCAAAGGTTTACCGGTTCGTGGCCAGCGTACACGTACAAACAGCCGCACAAGAAAGGGCAAACGCAAAACAGTTGCCGGTAAAAAGAAAGCACCGAAGAAGTAAGCAATTGGGATAAGTTCTTTTAATATAGCTTATCGCTTTCTTAATATAAATCCGGCACAATTTGGATAGTCCCGACAACATCGGGACAGGAGAATTGCCCGGTTCCCTCACAAAAGGGATTTTCATTATTAAACAAGTTTGTTTTAAGGAAAGATTACCTCAGAAATCATTATGGCAAAAGCACAACCAAGCGCAAAAACAGCCGCAAAAAAAAGAATAGTAAAAGTTGATGTTTATGGCGATGCACACATCAGTGCAACATTCAACAATATCGTTATTTCCCTAACCAATAAGCAGGGCCAGGTTATCAGCTGGTCTTCTGCCGGTAAAATGGGATTTAAAGGTTCAAAGAAGAATACACCTTATGCCGCTCAAATGGCGGCACAGGATGCAGCAAAAGTGGCTCTGGAAGCAGGTTTGAAAAAAGTAGATGTGTATGTGAAGGGCCCGGGTGCAGGCCGTGAGGGGGCTATACGTTCTTTAGCTCAGTCGGGCATTGAGATCACCATGATCAAAGATGTTACGCCCTTGCCGCATAACGGTTGTCGTCCACCAAAGAAGAGAAGAGTATAATAAGTACGAAATTAAAAGTACGAGGTACGCAAGTTTCCTTCGTGGTTCATACTTCTAATTTAAATATGGGTTCAGCATTCATTTTAGATTTTTACTGATGCTGAATCGTCACTAAAAAATCAAAGAAATAAATTTATGGCACGTTACAATGGGCCTAAAACCAAGATCAGCCGTATTTTCGGCGAGCCCATATTGGGCAATGGTAAATGGCTAACAAAAAACAGTAATCCTCCTGGTCAGCATGGTGCCGCCCGCAAACGTAAAAGCTTGGGCGAATACGCACTTCAGCTAAAGGAAAAACAAAAAGCAAAATACACATACAGCGTATTGGAACGCCAGTTCCGGAAAACATTCCAGGAAGCTGCCCGACGCAAGGGCGCAACCGGTGAAACGCTGATCAAATTGCTGGAAGCTCGTTTGGATAATACAGTTTATCGTTTGGGTATTGCTCCTTCACGTCCTGCAGCAAGACAACTGGTATCGCATAAACATATTACAGTGAATGGTGAAGTAGTGAATATTCCTTCGTTTCAATTAAAGCCGGGTGATATAATTGGTTTAAAAGAAAAGAGCCTTGCTAACAGCTCACTTACGAGCTTTATCCGTGGCAAGAATCCAAAATTTAGCTGGCTTGACTGGAATGATGCTGAAAAGAAAGGCACATTCATCACTTATCCTGAAAGAGAAAGTGTTCCTGAAAATATTAAGGAACAACTGATCGTGGAATTGTATTCTAAATAAGCTCCTGGCTTTGAGCTATGAGCGGCGAGAAGAAAATATTGAAGCTCAAAGTTTTTACCAAAGCACAAGTGTCCGCCTGAGGCGGAACGGGAAGTAAAATAGTATTACTGAAGTCGGGCACATAAACATCAAAAAATTATCAGCCTTATTTTGAGGTTGAAAAAATAAAAACCAAAGTTTTATAATGGCCATTTTAAATTTTCAGAAGCCGGACAAAATCGTTTTACAGAAAGCAACCGATTTTGAGGGCCAGTTTGAATTTCGTCCTTTAGAACCTGGCTATGGCTTAACCATTGGTAACGCACTGCGTCGTGTGTTACTAAACAGCCTCGAAGGATACGCTATCACAGGCATAAAGATCGAAGGTGTAGATCATGAATTTGCTACTATCAAAGGCGTAACAGAAGATGTAACTGAAATAATACTTAACCTGAAACAGGTTCGTTTCAGAAAGAAAGTAGATCATGATGTTGCTAACGAAAAAGTGATGCTTACCATCAAAGGCAAAACTGAATTTGTTGCCGGCATGATCGGTGAAGGCACGCACAGTTTTGAGGTGATGAACCCTGAACTGGTTGTGTGCACAATGGACCCAAGCGCCCGCCTGGATGTTGAAATCACCATTGGCCGCGGCCGTGGTTATATTCCTGCAGAAGAAAATAAACAGAAGGATGTTCCTTTCGGTTTTATTCCTGTGGATTCAATTCATACTCCTATCAAAAATGTGAAATATGCAATTGAAAACTATCGTGTAGAACAACGAACAGACTATGAGAAGCTGGTCCTTGATGTGTCTACTGATGGTACTATTCACCCGGAAGAAGCGGTAAAACAAGCTTCACGCATACTTATTCAGCATTTGATGATCATTACTGATGAGAATATCACTTTTGATAGCAAAGAAGACAAGAAAGAAGATGTAGTTGATGAACAAGTACTGCAACTTCGCAAAGTGTTGAAGACTCCTTTGGAAGATTTGGATCTTTCAGTACGTGCTTTCAACTGTTTAAAAGCAGCCAAGATCAATTCTTTGAGTGAACTGGTACAGTATGAACAGGAAGACCTTATGAAGTTCAGAAATTTCGGGCAGAAGAGCTTAAGCGAGATTGAGCAGGTGCTTAGCGAGAGAGGTCTGCATTTTGGTATGGACCTGGGCAAATTGGGATTAGACGATTTGGATAGATAGCCCCCTACCCCTAAAGGGGAGTAAATAAAGTTCTTAGAGTAATTATTTAAATAACCAAAAGTTTCTGTCCTCCGCTTAAGCCGGAGATAGGGGCACGCTTGTAATTCCTTGACACGGTACAAGCCTAAAAATTTAAAGTCATGCGTCACGGAGACAAAATCAATAACCTTGGTCGCAAAAAAGCACACAGGGATGCGCTGCTGGCCAATTTAGGAAGCCAGTTAATTGTCAACAAACGGATTGTAACTACACTTGCAAAAGCGAGAGCATTGCGCACTTACGTTGAACCTTTGATCACGAAAACGAAAAAAGGTGAAGGACAGGAACAGATCATGCATCAGCACAGGGTGGTGTTTAGTTACCTGAAAGATAAAAATGCTGTGAAAGAATTATTTACGGTAGTTGCCCCTAAGGTCGTTGGCCGACCCGGGGGATATACAAGAATTATTAAGCTTGGAATTAGACATGGCGATAATGCGGAACTGGCAATGATCGAATTGGTGGACTTCAACGAGGTGTACGGTAAAACTGCTGCTAAAGCAGAACCGGCAAAGAGAACGCGTCGTGGTCGCGGTGGTAAAAAGGCTGAAACAAAGGCGGAACAGGAAGCCGCTGAAACATCTCCCGAAGGCGAAAAAACTAAAGCAAAAGAAAAACCAGTTGAATAATGGGTTTGTTATAATAATAAAAAGGCAAAGTCAAAAAAAATGATTTTGCCTTTTTTTATGGGAACAGTTGTGGGTCAATCTATGGATCGTCTATTAAACTTTCGTTGCGTCGCACTCTTATACTTTTGTAATCCTATTCAACAAGTAACACTAACGATATGAAAACTCAAATTGTTGATATAAGAACACCGATTGATCTCAGCACTTATCAGCCTTCAAAAAAAGTAAGCATATACCTTGCATTTGTTAATAATGTTGCGAATTATGTTACGGATGCAGATGCTTATAAGAATATTGTTCACCCCGAAGCAGTATTCTTTGAATATCCTAATCTTGTAACAAAAAATGGGCAAGTAAGGACTTGGACTGCCGCGGAAGGAATGAAAGGCATAGAAACCGGTAAACAAATTTTGTCGGATCAGTATTACAAGTTCTTTGACGTTACTGAAACTGGTAATAAAATTGTAGCAGAAGGTATGTGGCTGGGAACGATCAAAACAGACTTCGGTGCTTTGAAAAAAGGTCAGCAATTAAAAGCTTATTTGTGTGTGATCGCGGAATTTAAAGATGAGAAATTATATAGGATAAGAAATTATGATTGTTATGAACCTTTCGCCTGATTAACGGATGTAGAAAACTTTGTATTAATATTTCAGGATGATATACTTTTTTTGCAACTGAAAATAAAGAACATAAAAATGCCAAATTTACAAACACCCGCGATTCTATTGTTAGCAGACGGATACGTGTTTCATGGAAAAGCATTTGGAAAAATCGGAACTGCAACGGGTGAAATATGTTTTAATACAGGAATGACCGGTTACCAGGAAGTATTCACCGATCCGAGTTATTATGGGCAAATACTGATCATGAATAATGTGCACATCGGTAATTATGGTGTAAACGATGCAGATCGTGAAAGCAAAACAGTAAAAATCAGGGGATTGATTGGCAGAAACCTCGAAGAAAAATTTTCCCGTTACCAGGCAACCAGTAGCCTCGATGCGTATTTAAAAGCCAATAACATTGTAGCGATAGAGGATATTGATACACGAACGCTCGTAGCGCATATCCGAACAAAGGGAGCAATGAATTGCATCATATCCTCTGAAACGGCAGATATTGATGATTTGAAAGAAAAGCTGGCTAAAGTCCCTGATATGGCTGGTCTTGAGCTTGCAAGCGCTGTAAGCACAAATGAAGAATATGAATTGGGAGATCCAAATTCGGACATGAGAGTAGCCGTGCTTGATTTTGGCGTGAAGTACAACATTCTCAATTGTCTTGTTCAGCGGGGAGCTTATGTGCGGGTGCATCCTGCGAAGACTTCTGTACAGCGGTTAAAGGAATTTGAGCCGAGCGGATATTTTATCTCAAATGGTCCCGGCGATCCTGCTGCCATGCCTTATGCAGTAGAAACATTAAAAGAGATACTTAAAGAAGATAAACCCCTTTTTGGAATTTGTCTTGGCCACCAGTTGCTTGCATTGGCAAATGATATACCAACCTTTAAAATGCATCATGGTCATCGCGGCTTAAATCATCCTGTAAAGAATGTTATCACCGGCCAATGCGAAATAACAACACAAAATCACGGATTTGGTGTGGACCCTCATACAGTATTGAATCATCCACAGGTAGAAGTAACACATGTAAATCTTAATGATGAAAGTATCGAAGGCATTCGTTTAAAAAATAAACCTGCATTCAGTGTGCAATATCATCCTGAAAGCACACCTGGTCCGCATGACAGCCGTTATTTGTTTGATGAGTTTGTTGAAATGATGCGAAAGTAGCTGAATAATTCATCGTTCATTCACGTATTGCTATAGATAGCTATGTTTTGTTGATGGAGATAAGAACTTTTGCTTGGCTTTACTATTGCTGATAGTGGGACATAATACTGAAAATGGGTAAATCTATTGTAAGGTTGCTCAAGGCAATAGCATAAGTTTTTTGAGCTATGGGCTTACTGAAAAATAATTTATAGTGAAAAAATTGGGAAAAACCACCAACTATTTTTCAGTACATTACCATTTTCCAGGACATTACAATAGTAGCACTAGCTGATGTTTGAATGTCAACCCGTATGTGGCAAGACACTTGCTGGGTGATTTCTTACTATCTAAACAAAAAGAGATTGCTGTTTTGTTTTGGTTGTTTCCTTTAGTTTGTATAAGCTTGTGTTTTTCACTTTAACAGTTTCAATAAAGTCAAGCTTTTTCAGGTAAGAAACAAGTTTTTTTGTTGTCCACTCCAAATCAAGTTTAGAGAGGAGCTCTTTTGCAGTTAGAGGTTTGCCATTAAATGCTGAGCGAATTTTCATATCAATTGATTTAGGCTCACTCGGTTCGTTTACTACTGATATTTGCTCAACTGCTAAAGTCTCGTAAGTTTTTAATATTTCGTTTCCATTAAAATCCACAGCAATTGCACCCATTTGAATTAAAAGAAGGTTTGCATTTTTTTCATTGGGTTCAGATTGTCTCACGTATATTTTTCTCTTCTTTCTTAAACCATCAATAACTCCAGACCATGTTCCCCCTTTTTCTGATGATTGGGCAACATAGATTTCGTCTGCAAGTCCATAAATAATTGGATTTCTTGCCATTGCTAGTTCAGCTTTCCACGGTGCCTTCGGAAAAAATGTGCTCAGTACTAAAACATCTCCGTTGATGATTTGCGAATAATATTTTTGGAAACCAGAACCGAAGGTCATTATGCCTTGTGGTAAAACGATAATGCTTTGACCTTTATATTTCATAGCCGAATCCAGCGCTTGCTTGTCAACACCCTTTGCAAAACCGCTCACTACAACCTTATATTCTTTGCTTGCAAGTTTAGAGATATTGTCAGTAAAATTTAAAGAACTTTCTGTAGCATCCCTTGAACCAACAATAGCAATAGATTTTTCTTCAAGAATCTTTTTATTTCCTTTTAAATAGATTACAGCAGGGGAATGAGTCGCTTTGAGATTTGCTTTAAGCTTGTTTGAGAATTGGGGTGAAGTAATTGGAATTAATTCATAACCCTGACTAAAGAAATCTTCCGCTAAAAATGCGTTGCTCGCCAATTCTAATTTTGCCTGATGCAAGTCAGAAATCTGTTTTTCATCCAGTTGATATTTTTTCTTCCACTCACCCTCAGGCAAATGAAAAAACTCCTCCACTGAAATTTTATTTTCGTGGTAGAACTTTATGATAAGATTATTAATCTTCAAATAACCCCATCTCGACAAATGAGCCAATGCTATCCAATATGGTGCTTCTTTATTCATACCAAATCGCCTCCTACTGTTCTTGCTATAACAATCGGAGCAATTTTCCTAGCACCAAAGTTAGTTAAAACTTTCCCTGCTTCTTTGATTGTTGCTCCGCTATCAAAAATATCGTCAATGAGTAAAACACTTTTGCCTTGAATATCATTTGGAGCTGCGTAAGTGAAAGCACCTTTCACATTGTCCGACTTAAGATAACTGTTTTCAAAAACTTTTTGCTGTTCTGTTCGTCTGACCTTTTTGAGGTTGTGTGAAATAGGGAAATTTAAAACTTGAGCAACTTTCATTGCGAAGTTCTTTACTAAGTTACCTGACGAAGTTGGGGGAATATAGATAACCATATCAAATTTCTCTTGTCCGAATTTTTTCCTAAAAGCTTTTAGAGCCAATTTCAAAAGAAAGTCAGGAAAATCACCACCTCCTTCGTACTTGCAGCGATGAATTGCTGAACCAACATTTGAAATCCCATAGTAGGAAGAAGCAACACCATTTACAATGTTTGAACCATTGGATTCAACTTCTAACGCTGGAAAATAATCTTCCCTAAAATTTTGCAGTTTCTCAATCCAATCTTGTGTAACTTGAACAACAATTTTTTTCTCGCTTGTATTGTCACAGTTTGTGAATATGTGATTTGAAGAGTCTCCTAAGTAATCACAAAGAAATTTCATTCGTGAGCCAGCCGTTTCCACATACTGAATCATACTGTTAAGGTCCTTTGTCTTTGCATTTCGCAATTCTTCAAATACATTAGTATTAAGTGCCTTTGAATTTGGCACAAACTCATACTTCTTACTTTTACCGATTAATATTTCTCTTATAATACCTTGCTCAATCAAGTCTGCTTTAATTACTCTTATCTGGTTTTGTTTGAGATTTGTTCTCCGCATCAAATCTCTTTCTCCGAGTAATTCTGTTTTAACTACTGCAATTACTTTTTCGTACTTCTGGATTGACGGTCTACCTCCCTCAATAAAAGCTTCCGGTAATTTTTTGTCCTCGGGATTGTAGAATAATATGATATACGAAAGCATACCATCTCTGCCTGCCCTTCCAATTTCTTGATAGTAATGAATTGGTGATTGAGGAATTTGAGTGTGAATGATAAAACGAATATCAGATTTATCAATTCCCATTCCCAAAGCATTTGTAGAAATGATGCACTTCCATTTGTTTTGCATCAAACCGTTTTCAATTTCAATTCTTGAATCAGCATCAAGTCCTGCATTATAGCCAATGCAAGAAATGTTCAAATGCTCCAACCATTTGGAATATATTTCCGTGTCCACCCTTGTTCCTGTGTAAAGAATACCTGAACCAGGAAGTTTTTCCAGATTTTTTCCTAGCCAAATGAGTTTTTCATCTTCGGAACTAACCTTTATAACAACCAACTTAAAATTGTCCCTCATTAAGTTTCCTCTCAGCGTAGTGATGTCACCACCGATTTGCTGAGCAATATCTTGTTCAACTCTTTTTGTCGCTGTTGCTGTGGTTGCAAGAACCGGTAGTCCTTTTGGTAACAGATTTACAAGATTTATAATTCTTCTAAAGGCTGGTCGAAAGTCGTGTCCCCAAACTGAAATACAATGTGCTTCATCAACAACAACCATTTTCAAATTCATCTGTCTTGTAGCTTCAATCCACTCACTGTTTTCCTGTCTTTCAGGTGCTATATAAAGAATTTTGATTTTCCCTTGCCTGGCTTCAGTTATAATTTGTGAGTTTTCTTCGGGTGTTTGCTCACTGTTGATGCACTTTGCCGAAATACCAAGAGCGTTTAGTTTTTTGACTTGGTCCCGCATTAATGCGATCAGCGGGGAGAATATAACTGTCGTTCCATTAAACAATGTTGCAGGAAATTGAAAGCAAAGTGATTTACCAAAACCTGTTTTCTCAATTAGCAGTACTCTTTCACCTTTAAGAATTTTTTCAATA
>DATBFI010000651.1:0-3764 GCA_036558585.1 Chitinophagaceae bacterium | reverse complement strand
TTCATTATTCGTTTATCACTGATACCTTCCAATTGCACCGATAAAGTATTAATTATCTGTTCCTTTTCTTTTATTTTGCCATAACGTATTTCAGCTACTCTGCCATAATCACCATTTCTTTCAGCCTGTTCTGCTTCTAATTTTAATTGTTCGATCTCCGCCTTTGCATTTTGAATTTTTTCAACCAGCTCTTTTTCTTCCTTCCATTTTGCTTTAAATGTATCACGCTCTACAGAAAGATTGGCGATCTCCGTATTCAATTCTTTCAATTTCGCTTCATCATTTTCTCTCTTGATCGCCTCACGCTCAATTTCCAGTTGACGAATTTGCCTTTCCAATTTATCCAGATCTTCCGGCATTGAATTCATTTCCAGGCGAAGTTTTGCCGCGCTTTCATCAATTAAATCAATTGCCTTGTCGGGTAGAAAACGATCCGTTATGTAACGGTGCGATAATTCAACTGCCGCAATAATAGCTTCATCTTTTATACGCACATGATGGTGTGTTTCATAACGATCTTTCAAACCACGAAGAATGGATATCGCATCTTCCACTGTTGGCTCTTCTATCATCACTTTCTGAAAACGACGTTCTAATGCCTTATCTTTTTCGAAGAATTTCTGATATTCATTCAAGGTGGTAGCACCAATTGCTCTTAACTCACCTTTTGCCAGTGCAGGTTTTAAAATATTTGCCGCATCCATTGCACCTTCGCCACCACCTGCACCAACAAGTGTATGGATCTCATCAATGAATAAAATTATCTCTCCTTCACTCGTTGATACTTCTTTTACAACTCCTTTCAAACGTTCTTCAAACTCACCTTTATATTTTGCACCTGCGATCAACTGGCCCATATCGAGTGCGTAAATTATTTTACTCTTTAAGTTCTCAGGTACATCACCATTCACGATACGCATGGCCAGACCCTCTGCTATCGCCGTTTTACCCACACCGGGTTCACCAACAAGTATGGGATTGTTTTTACTTCTCCGTGAAAGTATATGCAGTGTTCTTCTTATTTCTTCATCCCGACCAATCACAGGATCAAGTTTACCCTGCCGCGCAAGCTCATTTAAATTTCTTCCGTATTTGTTCAACGCATTAAATTGCGATTCCTGTGTTTGAGATTTTACCGTATCACCTTTACGTAAATCCTTAATTGCAGCGATCAAGCCCTTCTCTGTTAAGCCTGCGTCTTTCAGCAATTTTGCTGCAGAATCATTACCCTGTACAATGGCGAGCAGTAAATGTTCCGGTGTTACAAATTCATCACCAAAAGATTTTAAAACGGCGCCTGCCCGCAACACGACATTATTTGCTTCACGCCCGATCATTTGGGCAGGTTCACCATTTGTTTTTGGCAATTTGTTCAGTAATTCATCCAGTTTACTTTCTACCAGGTTAACTGTAACATTATTTTTCTTTAATAGATATTCAACGGGCGAATCTTCCATATCGAGCAAAGCTTTTAAAATATGCTCTGTCTCGATGTTCGGATTCTTCCCATTGAAAGCCAATTGCTGTGCCTGTTGTATAGCTTCAGCTGCTTTGATTGTGAAATTTCCTAAGTTCATATTTGCCCCTCCGTCCGCCTTAGGCGGAGACTGTTATAATTAGATTTTAAATTAGTTTCTTGAATTTGATATTCTTATGTGGCCAAACTTTTTGTTCATAATTGCTTGTACGCCTACCGTCCCGCAAGTTCTGTTCTTATTGAGCATGGAGCTTCAATTGAAGACTCATAGCTCGCATCCGCCTTAGGCGGATCAAAGCTTTGCAAACGTACAAGAGTGCGACGCAACAGAAGATGCCATATGCACTATCGCCGGATACATAAAAAATTCAAATAGCTTTATCCTATTACTCAAAACATAATCCATTCCTGTTTTTCGGAAAGTCTGGCATAAAAAAGAAGGGCAAGAGGTCGCAATTGCAGTGAAAATCAATGGCAACTGAAATTTTTTCAGCAAAAAATGCGAGGTTAAAAATTTTTTATGTAAACCAGGTATTCAGCCAGTAAAGAAGTAGAGAAGGGTACACTCCTAATATAATCGACACACTTGCAGTGATCAATAACATAAGCAGGCCTGCCTGGTGAATGAAGGAAGTGAATTCATACCGTCTTCCCAGTGGTTCTTCTGATGGTGGCTCGAGCATAATAGCAACGAGTTTTAAATAGTAATATAAGGAAATGACACTGCCGATAATTAGTGCTGCAACCGGAACCCACAACTGCATTTGCACCAATGCGTTTACGAGATAAAATTTGCTGATAAAACCAGCAGTTAACGGCAAACCTATCAGCGACAACATACTTAAGGCAATAATAAAAGCATAAGCGGGTTGCCTCCACAACATACCTTTAAAAGTTTGCAACTCGTCCACTTCTTTTTCACTGGAAGATAAGAATGATAATGCGCCGAATGCGCCAAGTATTGACAGGAAATAAGCAAGCAAATAAAAGATGCCAACCTTTTGAAACACCTGGTCGTTAAGCAATAGCACTGGTAGCATATAGCCAAATTGGGCAACGGAAGAATAGGCGATCAATCGTTTAATGTTATTTTGTCTTAATGCAAGAAGGTTCCCTGCTAACATAGAGAGAACTGCTATCACTAAGATCACCTGTACAAACAACGCATTTGTGGAAAGATGCAAATCCTGGCTGAACCTGAGTAAAAAAGCAAACAGGCCGCCTTTGGAAACAGTAGCGATAAAAGCAGCCACGGGCGGTGGTGCCCCCTGGTAAATATCAGCCACCCACATGTGAAAGGGGACAAGCGCAAGTTTGAAAAAAGCTGCTACTCCTACAAGGCATATGGCCACATAAAACAAAAGATCATGACTTGCGGCAGTTCCAAGACTCGTTAGCAATTGTTCTATATCCATTGTGCCGGATTCGAGGTATAACAACGCCAAACCAAAAAGTAAAAACGCCGAGGCAACTGAAGCCATCACGAGATACTTTATGCCCGATTCAATAGCATGATTACGATTGCGCAAATAAGCTATCATGCCATATAAAGAAACACTCAATAACTCGAGTGAAAGAAAAAATGAAATAAAATGTTTGCTGATGGCTAAGGCTGCACTGCCCAAAGTGGCAAGAAACAGGAGGATATAATATTCTTTAGGATTTTCTTCTTTGAGATCGAAATACACATATGACAGCATACCAACAACAAGTACAGCAAACAAGATCAGCAAGGTAAAAGCGAGCGATAAATTATCGGCTACAAATAAAGGATCTATTCGAAGCGGAAGCAGGTCGCGATAATACAATGCGGCTGCGATAGCTAAAACGCAAAATCCAAAACTAAGCCACTGGATAATCCTGTGCGACATGCGAAAAGCAATAACTATCATCAGCACTATTGAAGCCAGTGCTAACAGCACATAAGAAGAAAGAGCATATAGTTGTTCCGCATTCATCAATTATTATTCTTTTTATAATTGTTCGTTTGATCTGATTTATCCGGTGTCACATTGCTTGTCACCGTTGATGACCCTTGTTCGTGTATGACACCCTTTTGTTCCCACTCATTTATAACGGGTTCGGCAGATCTCATTACGGGTTTTGGATGCAGCCCGAAAAAAATTAATGGCAGAACAAGTAATGTCATCACTAAAGTTTCTTTCCATTTAAAATCCGATAAGTGCACCGGGTTTTCTTTTTTGCCAAAAAATATTTTTTGCATGATGCGAAGAGAATATATTGCTGAAAAAACGAGCCCGGTTGCAGCAAAGACAGTTATCCATTT
>DATBFI010000650.1:0-6541 GCA_036558585.1 Chitinophagaceae bacterium | reverse complement strand
CTTATTACTTTTTTGTAACAACTCAATAGTGGTCAACCGCACACCGGTAGCAGAGGCATAGCTTTCAAGTGATCCCTTTTTGCCTGTACCCTGGTGCAAACGTCCGTCCGGAATAACAATAGTATGACCAAGCTCTCCTGCAAAACCATCATGTCCGTAAATTAATTTTCCATTGGCGACAATCCCACTACCTACACCTGTACCAAGTGTGATCATTATAAAATCTTTCATTCCCTGCGCGGCCCCATATATCATCTCACCCTCTGCAGCGGCGTTTGCATCATTTGTTAATATAACAGGTAGTTTAAATTTATCCTGTATCATTTTAGCCAGCGGAATGATACCCTTCCATGGAAGATTTGGTGCGTATTCAACGGTACCTGTATAAAAATTTCCGTTTGGTGCACCAACACCAATTCCTTTTATTCGTCCAATACCTCCGGCCTTGTCAATAAGTACCTTTAAATTATTGTAAAGGTCATCTATAAAAGTTTCTACATGAGGATGTTTTTTTGTGGATATTCCACCGGAAAATAAAACATTGCCCACACGGTCCACGATACCAAATTTTGTTCCTGTGCCGCCTATATCGATACCAACAGCTAATTGATCAGAAGGTTTTGACGTTGCCATTCGATTTATGATTTTTCGATTATGATCCTCTATTAAGAATTATATAAGTGCTTATATATTAGAACGGGGTTTTGAATTGCTATCAACTTCTTTGTGCTGCGTCCGCATCAAGGCGTGATCACTCTCTGTACATCAGTACCTTTTTCAACGACATTGGATAAAAAACTGTCTCAGTGTCCTCCTCCACTTTGCAGGTGATCATAATCAATACCCTGAGATTTCAAAATGTTCATTGCTCTCACAGCATAAAAAGCAAGGTAAACAAAGCATAACACACCCACAAGATAGGACCATTGAATACCCAGGAGATTATCTGCCAGGAAGCCCTGCAGAAGACTTATGATACCTCCTCCCATGATCATCATTATAAGCATACTTGCACCTTCGTTGGTATGCTTTCCAAGACCTGCAATGGCAAGGGTAAATATGCAGGGCCATAAGGTAGAACAAAATAGACCAACACTCATAAAAGCATAAGCGCTAACCATACCACTTGCCACCATGCCAATAAATAGAGCTGTAATGCCCATCAATGAAAAAATAAGTAACAGCCGCGCCGGATTCCCTTTACTTAATATGGTGCCGAGTATCATTCCAACAATTACAATAGGATAATAATAAAAAGGTGTTACATCGTGTCTTGCAATTAAGTTCACCAAAAGAAAAACTCCGAAAGCAATATAAGGCATTAGAAAACGCAACACTTGTTTTGCTCCCTGGTTTAAGTCAAATGCCCCTACTGAGGAAGTCCATCGTCCGATCATCAAACTTGCCCAAAACAATGAAATAAATGGAGCGATTTTATCTGTAGGAATTTGCAGATCTTGTTTCAAAAAAGCGGGAAGATTAGAAGCTGTGGATACTTCTACTCCTACATACACAAAAATAGCGAGCATTCCTAAAACAAGTTGCGGATATTTGAAAACACTTTCTCTATGCAGAACCCGGGTTGCATTGTCCGCTTCTTCATCAGCAATCTTATCAAGATCAATTTTATTGGGAACAGAAGAAAATTTAAAAACCACTGCCGCTATTAAAAACACAGCACCCAAAATAAGATACGGCGTTTTTACACTTTCAATGCTGGCAACGCCAACAGTATCCCCTGTAACTGTTCCAAAAATTGCATAGCTCACAAGCAAAGGACCAATCGTAGTTCCCAGATTATTTATACCGCCTGCCATGCTCAAACGCTGCGCGCCGGTTTTTGGATCTCCCATTACAATAGCTAATGGATTTGCTGCAGTTTGTTGTAATGAAAATCCCAATCCAACAATGAACAGTCCGGTTATCATTAAACTAAAAGAAGCCGTTTGAGCCGCAGGATAAAACAAGAGAGTACCCAGAGCTGAAATGATAAGACCAACAGAAATACCATTTTTAAATCCTATCCTGTTTAGAATATCACCACCAGTTGCCCTTGAAATGCCAAAATAAATAAGTGAGCCAATTGTGTAAGCAACATAAAATGCAAAGGACACCATTTGCGATTGCCACTGCGCCAGATGGAGCTTATCTTTAAATACAGGGATAAGTATATCATTAGAAGCAGCCACAAACCCCCAGAAAAAAAATACAGTGATCAATACACTGAATTGTGACCATTTTGTTTTTATTGTTGCTGGTGTTAGGATTGGTGCGGTGGTGGTTATTGACTGGCTCATTGCTATCGTTGTTGGGTTACAAAATAGTTGTGTAAATTAAATACATTTTACATTTTTAAAAATTTTAAATGTTAGAGAATGAATTATTAAATTCATTTTTTGAATATACATCACCGTAAAACAACTACATTTATTCTATGGAAATAATACATGTTAGCGCAGAGTGTTATCCCATGGCAAAGGCAGGTGGTTTAGGAGATGTGGTGGGGGCTCTTCCAAAATATCAAACCAACATGGGGCATGACGCTAAAGTTGTAATGCCCATGTACCGTACCAAATTTTTATATCAACATGAGTGGGTAATAGATTTTAAAGGCCGAACTAATCTTGCCGACTGGTGGTTTGACTATACGATCATCAAAGAGAAACACAATACCCTTGGATTCATTCTTTACCTCGTAGACATTCATGGCCTGCTTGATCGCGAAAAAGTTTATGGGTACCATGACGATATAGAACGTTTCACTGCATTCCAGATAACTGTTGTTAACTGGTTAAGTCACTGGCAGAAAAAACCTGATATCGTTCATTGCCATGACCATCACACAGGCCTTATTCCTTTTATGATGAGATATTGCTATGATTACAATAATCTCGCGAATGTCGCTTCTGTTTTTACAATTCATAATGCTCAATACCAGGGATGGATGGGTTGGGATAAAAGTATTTATATACCCCGCTGGGACTCATGGAAGCGTGGATTGCTTGAATGGGCAGGAACTATTAATCCATTGGCATCAGCAGTAAAGTGTGCCTGGAAGATAACAACCGTAAGCTGGAGCTATCTTAATGAACTTAAGTATAACTCTAACGGGTTAGAGGCATTATTTGAATATGAGAAAGGAAAATGTGTTGGCATTTTAAATGGCATTGATGCGGATGTCTGGAATCCTGAAACCGATACTTACATAGATAATCATTACTCTGTTGATAATGTTGATGAAGGTAAACTTGAAAACAAAAAATTATTAAGTGAGCAATATAATTTAGCCATTGAAAAACCCCTGATCATTTTTATTGGGAGACTTGTAGGCGAAAAAGCCGCCGATGTTTTGCCTGATGCAATTCTGTCCTCTATGTACAGTACACAACATAAAGCGAATTTTTTGATTCTGGGTAGTGGTGAGCCACATGTAGAATGGCAATTAAGCCAGCTTGGCAATTATGATGGCTTCAAAGGAAATTATAATGCTGTGATCGGGTACAATGAAAAGCTTAGTCATTTGATGTATTCAGGAGCAGATTTTTTGCTTATGCCAAGCCGCGTTGAGCCTTGCGGATTAAATCAAATGTATGCAATGCAATATGGAACTGTACCAATGGTAAGGAGTACCGGTGGTTTAATTGATACAGTTGTTGATATGGGTGATTTTGAAGGTTGGGGTATTCGCTTTGATCATGCAAGCGTTGGGGATATTACTTATTCTGTAAACAGAGCTGTTGATCTTTATTACAACGATAAAGATCATCTTCACTGGATGAGACAAAGGATGATGAAAATTGATAACACCTGGGAACATGCAGTGAAGCAGTATATAAATGTTTACGAGAGTTTGAAGTATTAATAATT
Source organism: Chitinophagaceae bacterium (assembly GCA_036558585.1). Taxonomy (GTDB): domain Bacteria; phylum Bacteroidota; class Bacteroidia; order Chitinophagales; family Chitinophagaceae; genus DATBFI01. The sequence continues at coordinate 2,674 of DATBFI010000650.1, read as the reverse complement.
GCTAATATAAAAATGCAAATGTGTAAAAATGTCCAAATGTCTCAATGAGTGAAGAAAATTTTGATTTGCAGTTTAAGACATAAAACAGATGCGTGTAAAAACCGGAGACAGCAACGGGCACCGAAGACCGCACTGCTCAAATAAAGTTCGGAACTACAAGAGTGGTCACGCCTGAGGCGGACACAGTACAACAAATGTGATTAAAGAACAAGGCTGGCAACATAAATTTATCCAGTGTAATTTTTGAGTTAGTACCATAATCGTTTTATATTTATTACATAACTATCATGCTTAATTGATTCATTCTTCTTACACTCTAAATTTCTAACCATGTTTTCACTATCCAAATCTATAGTAGCGGTAATACTCGGCGGTGGCGCCGGCACAAGATTGTATCCGTTAACAGCAGCCCGCTCAAAACCTGCGGTACCTATCGCCGGCAAATACAGGCTGGTTGATATACCTATCAGCAACTGTATCAATTCCAATATCAACAGGATATTTGTATTAACGCAATTCAATTCGGCTTCACTCAATAAGCACATTAAGAACACATATCATTTCAGTGCATTTAGCACAGGCTTTGTTGACATACTTGCAGCGGAACAAACGCCTGATAATCCAGGCTGGTACCAGGGCACAGCAGATGCGGTTCGCCAATGTTTGCGCCATATTGCCAATAACGATTATCAGTATGTGCTTATATTAAGCGGCGATCAGTTATACCAGATGGATTTTTCTGACATGATAAATGCACACAGGCAAAAAGATGCCGCCATCTCTATTGCTACTATTCCTGTTGGAGACCGGGAAGCACCTGAATTTGGAATAATGAAAAAAGATGCAGACAATTTTATCACCAGCTTTATCGAAAAACCAAAAAAGGAGATATTGCATGAATGGAGCAGTGATACAGGCGATGAAATGCGGCACCAGGGAAGAATTTATCTTGCATCAATGGGCATTTATATTTTTACGCGGAGTGTTTTGGAGGAACTGTTAAAAAACGAATATCCGTCTGCAACTGATTTTGGAAAGGAGATCATTCCCAACTCTATTAACAAACACAAGGTAATAAGTTATCAATACGATGGTTACTGGACTGATATAGGAAATATATACTCCTTTTTCGAAGCAAATCTTGCTTTGGCAAAAGATATCCCGCCATTCAATTTATTTGATAGCAACAAAACTGTTTTTACACGAGCAAGACAATTACCGCCGGGAAAAGTAAGCGGAACCACGCTGGAAAGAACTGTGCTTGCCGAAGGTTGTATCGTGTTTGCAAGCCGTATTGAAAATAGTGTGCTTGGCATACGATCCCATATTGGCAGAGGCACCACCATAGTAAATTGTTATATGATGGGTGCCGACTATTATGAAACGCTTGAGCAAATGGAAAAGGACACAAATATTGGTATTCCAAAACTGGGTATTGGAGAGAGATGCTATATAAAAAATGCGATCCTTGACAAGAACTGTCGTATAGGAAATGATGTGCGCATCAATGCGGGCGCACATCTTGAAAATACAGATCATACTTTATATACAGTGAAAGACGGAATTGTTGTAATAAAGAAGGGAGCAATATTGCCCAATGGGTTTGTGATCTAAGTCCCTGCCTTTAAGGGATGATTTTAAATCTTCCTCTGAAGATTTAGTGTGAGGTTGCTAACTGCAGTGTATATTATTGTGGAACCAATACACATCGGCATCCGCTTGAACATTTTGATCTTATTGAATAAACCAACTGCTCTTTAAAAATAATTTTGCAAAGGGAGTGTAAATTCCCTCTCACTTCGGAATTTGCAATTGGAAAACAATTTTTTCAAATTCTCCTTTGGGGTTAGGGGTTAAAACGATTGCTTATGTCAGTGTCAGTTGCAACATCTGCATCAAAAGATTTTGTAAAACCAAAGTTGAACATTGCCCAGATATTCAACATGAGCTTTGGTTTTTTTGGAATTCAATTTGGCTGGGATTTGCAACGGGCTAATATGGGCCCTATCTATGAATATTTAAAAGCTTCACCTGATCAGATTCCCTTACTTTTCCTGGCTGCACCATTAACAGGTTTAATTGTCCAACCAATAATCGGTCACATGAGTGATCATACCTGGCATCCACGCTGGGGACGAAGAAGGCCTTATTTTTTAGTGGGCGCACTTCTAAGTACGATCTGTTTATTTCTTATGCCAAACAGTGGTTCACTTTGGATGGCTGCGGGTTTACTATGGATACTTGATACTTCGGGTAATATTGCAATGGAACCGTTTAGAGCTTTTGTAGCTGATAAATTACCGGAAAGCCAGCGCACAAAAGGGTTTGCGATGCAGAGTTTTTTGATTGGCCTGGGCGGCAGTATTGCATCGGCCTTACCATGGATAATGTCAAATATTTTTCATGTTCCGAGAGTTGCAACAAGCGGAAGCATTCCTCCTTCCGTAGAATTTGCTTTTTACACAGGAGGTTCAATATTTTTTATTGCCGTGCTGTACACAATTTTAACGAGCAAGGAATATCCTCCTTCTGTTGACCAGTTACAGGAGACAGAAAAGAACAAAGGATTTTGGAATGGCATTAAGGAGATCAATCATTCAATTTTTTCAATGCCAAAAAAAATGAAGCAATTGGCATTAGTTCAATTTTTCACCTGGCCCGGTTTATTCCTTAT
>DATBFI010000649.1:0-9816 GCA_036558585.1 Chitinophagaceae bacterium | reverse complement strand
TTGTACAACGCTTCTACTCCAGTACTTAGTTACATCTATCCAGTCTCCTTTCCTAAAGAATATAGGATTGGCTAAAACAATACAACCAATTACAGGATTAGTATTTTCTTTATCACTTCTATATTGAAGAATCATCTGTTTCAGTTCATTAAATGTGTTGCATCCATTTCGATTCCCAAAAATATCCCATGCCATATTTATAGGCAAAGAAGTGTGACTTAAGAAAAAACCAATTCCTCCAATAGAATTAAATGGTCGCTTAAGTTTGAAAAGAAAAGGTTCTCCTTGTTGTAAAATTTTAAAAGTTGAATTACCGCCCGGTTGCCAGAAATTAATGTCTTCCGGAAAAATTTTGCTTAAATAATTGTACCAGGAATTATCGGTTACACCAAGATAGAATCTCATTATGATATCTAATGTAATAACAATTATACGAAGTTTAAAGTTGCTATAAAAACCAAATGCATAAGTGAGTGGTGCCGAAAACGAGTTCGGTACGGGCTGCCTCGCAGCTCAATTGAAAGGAGAAAGTTGAACGTAGTGCGACGCAACGGATGATGCCACGTGAACTGCAGTTGGCTCCATAAAAACCATAACACCATTACAAGTGTTACACAAAAAATCTTTCCCTACTCATTCAACCTTATCTTTCCACCGAGCAAGCCACCTAAACCAATTCGAAATGCAACCTGGCCTGTATTGCCATTGAGATAAGAGGCTACCACATCTACACGGAAAATTTTCAGGATGTTCTCAAGTCCTGCAAACACCTCTACATAATTGTTATCTGCATTTACATAAAATGCATTGGCGCCTGCGACAAGATTCCAGTTAAGCTGTTTGAACAGCGGGATCTTATTGGTGAGCAATCCATTGAAATGGTGCTCGAGATGCCCCGTTGCATAAAACGAAGCGGTAGTGCTGTTTGCATAATAAGGAGCTACCTGGAAGCTGTTGAGATATTTACCTGCAAATATGATCTGGTTACCATTGAAATGGCGGTAATCCTGCACGAACACAATGCTGTTATTGAAGAATCCACCGATATCAAGCCGGTAACTAAGCTGGCCCGCCAGTTTAAAATTCATCTCATCCGTTACTGAAAAATTCCATTTGTCAAAATCAACATCGCTGCCAAGAATATTCTTTATTCCTTTCTGGTAAGATAAAGTAAATGCAGGATACTTAGAACCCAGAGGCATCCTGTAACGCGGGTACTGGATAAATTTTTGCCCGGGCTGATATTCCAGTGTTGCCGTTGCAAGCACAGCCTGGTGACGAGTAAATTGTTTGTCGATTATTTCATAGGGATAATTAGGGGTGAACTTTTGCGGATCGTATTTGATGATCGAGTAATCAGTTGTGTTATCAAGAGGCATGCGATCTTCATACAACAAATTTATTTTGTATCCTATACTGCTCTGCGTTCTTCCGCTATAATTGAATTCTGCAAAATAGTTTTCATAGATCTTCATGTAATTGTGGTTAAAGAAAAGTGTGAAAATGCTGTTCATCAATGGCGTGATAGGTTCGTCTTTATTGAACTGGCTGATCCGCTTACCGCCACTGACAGAAAAATTATTTCTTTCAAAAGATGCTGCTTCTTCATCGCTCAGATAGTCACGACTCCACCAGAAATTTCTTTTATCCCAGCTTAATGTTCCCCATGCATTGAAATGCGCATTGCTGAAACCATAACGCACATGAGGCGTAAAACTCAATTGACGTTTTATATGGGGAAATGCCCGGGTGACCGTTGCTTCAGCATTCACGGCAACACCTTCAACAGTATTGTAGGAAACCTGTTTAAGCAAAGGCTGCCATGTGACCGATGTCCATTTTTTGGGGTCATAGTTTGAACGGGTGAACCCGTTCCAGAAAATATTTGCTATGCTTATTTTTCCCTGCTTTTTGCGCAACGAGTCCCTGTAATGCTGTGTAAATGCCGAGTCTCGTTGGTATTGAAACATGCTGTCTTTTACCTTGTAATCTTTTATTTCCTCCGGTTCAAGCGGAACAGGCCGTACAGAATCCCAATAACTTCCTGGTTTCTTGTTTACAGCAGTATCATACTTCACCACGATATTGTTAAAATATTTTTTTGAAAAAGTTGGATCTACATCATAGTTATTAAACACGTTGAGGAAATTCCCAACGGCATCAACTCCCAGTAAATTAAAAGTAAAATACACCACCTGGTCTTTGGTGCGCCACACATTATTTGAAACAGGAACATGAATTTGTTTTATCTGTAGTGTGTCGAGCAATTCAAGCTGCGATTCTTTCGTGAGCATGAGGTCGAGGCTGTATATGCGCCAGTCGCCCTCTGTAATATCGATCGTTCCGGAAAACAACGGCTCATATTTTCTTCTTGGTATCACCTGTATTTTATTTACCTCTTTGTTGTCATCCAAAAACGAACCGAGATAATGAAATTTGTAAAAACCTAACGCACCGTCGGCAATGGGTGACACATATCCTCGAGGAGCAAACTCGTCGGTCAGTACATTTACATTATTCTCATAAAAATTAATGAATGTTGGGAAATTGAAACCATAACCACCCGAGCCGCTTTCTCTTCCCGACAAAACTTCGAGTTTGATTTTGTCAGGTTTTTTAAAAGCGATCTTTGTTAATGATTCAGACAAATAAATGATTCCCCTGCCAATTGAATCAAGGTTCATTTCCTTCCAGTCGGTGCTGTCGATTTTTTGACCAAGAATTTTTCTCGGTAAGCGTCGTGTTTTGATCAGCGTTTTTATGTAAGCTTCGCAGGTAAAGGAATCCAGCGGCGCCCTGTACGATTCGCGCTTCTTTATAGCATTCCGGATTATTGCATAAGCAGGATCCTCACCACCGGATCTCACTATCACCTCATTCAAATGCAATTGCTGCGGCAGCAGTTGAAGATCAAGCTGCATATCGCTGTTGCCAACTTCAATTTTCTTTTCAAGCCTTGCATACCCAACATATAGCACAACAATGGTGTATTTACCCGGCTTAAGATCGAGTGCATACCTGCCCTCCTGGTTGCTGGTTGTACCTTTTGAAGTTTCCTTTACAAGCAGTGAGGCATAAGGGAGCGGGTTATTTTTTTCATCAAGCACCCTGCCGCTGATCTTTCCTGCAAAAGTTTGTACAGAAAGTAAAATAAAAATATTTATAAGGAATAAAAATTTATTCATAAGCCTGGGTTAAAACGAAAATATTAATTACATGTTACAGGGAAATCGCCGGAGGTCAACATTAATATAATTTTATGGAGCAGGCTTTGGTATTGTGCAGCATCGCCCTTCGATGTGCGCGCTACGTTCATCGGTTCTCATATATGAGGCAAAAAAATACTTCCTGAATTTTTGATTGCAATAATGTATACATAAGTAAGCCCGCCATGATTTATGGTGTATGAATGTTCATATAATTCTTTGATGTTACCGCTGCTCATGTCATTTGTATGAATAATGATCACGTATCTAAGTCTTGATCCGCTTTGTGCAACACCGGCATTCTGCCCGGATAAGGAATATTTTGCATACGACTCTCATAACATTTCTGATTCGGCATTACCAATTCTACTTACCCGCCAACTTGTGAGTGAATTCTGATTGCGTTAAAAGTATTCCTTTATTGTTTTGTTTCACTTCAATGTTGCTCCACGGGTATAACAGAATCAAAGGATTCTTTTCCAGCGCCAATAGATATTCTCTGTACTAACTTTACAGCATGTCTGCACAGGGCACGATTAAACGTTATCAGCTTATTCTCGAAAAGTTGAGATATAATATCTATCCTTCTTTTGAAGACATCCAAAACTTTCTGCATGAACAAGGTTTTGAAATTTCAAAAAGAACACTGCAACGCGACATTGATGCCATACGTAACGAGTTTAGTGTCTCCATTCTGTTTGACCGCAGCCGCCCGGGATATTATATTGATACAAATGATTCTCCTGGCTACGGCAAGCTTCTAAAGCTGATAAGGCTGCAAAACGAAACCGAAATGGTGCAGCAGTCGCTGCGTGATGAGCATGAGTATATCAGCTTTGAGCACCAGGATGAATGGAGCAATATAAAATGGATAGAGCCGCTTCTTGAAGCTATCAAACACAGGAAGATTGTTGAGCTGCATCATTTTACCTTCAGCCGCGAGCAATCTTTACCCCGCAGGATTGAACCTTATTTACTGAAGGAATATCAAAATCGCTGGTACCTGCTGGGAATAAACGAAGCAGGTGAGGTTCGGAGCTACGGATTAGACCGCATTACTAATGTGATTGTTACCAGGCAATCATTCACTCCGAAGAAGGGTTTTGACCCTCATATTCATTATGCTCATGTGATAGGGTTACACCATGACGGGAGCGACTCTGAGGAAATTGTGCTTTCAACAGACCCGCTTACAGCAAAATACATGAAGTCGCTTAAGTGGCATGTGTCGCAGGAAGTGGTTTCAGAAAATGAACATGAAGTTGTGTTTCGCATGTTTGTACAACCCAATTTCGAGCTGAAGCAAAAAGTTCTTTCTTACGGAGGCAACATAAAAGTGCTTGCTCCAAAACGGCTCATCAGTGACATCAAAAAGGAACTGAAAAAAACGCTGAAAAAATATTCATAACGTCATGTTTTGGCGTAGTGGGCAACTTTCTTTGGGAAAAACGCTGGGATGCCATCTGCCACACATACGCTAAGCAAATCAACTTTTGTAAGGGGTTGCAAATGCATTAAGTCTCTTTACCTATACAAGTTTCACTACGATCTCCGTGATGAAGTTTCACAGCAGCAACAATCTCTCTTCGATCATGGAAATGAGGTAGGGATGCTCGCAAGGTCATTGTTTCCGGGAGGAGCAGATGCAACTGTTACTCCAGCCTACGACTATCCCGCTTCAGTAAAACGTACTCAGCAAATTCTTCAGGAAAGATATACAACAGTTTATGAAGCTGGATTTATGTTTAACAATGTTTATGCGGCTGTTGATATCCTGGTCATTCGCAAAAACGGGTGGTATTTGTATGAAGTGAAGAGCTCTACAAGTGTAAAAGAATACCACATACTTGATGCGGCTCTTCAGTATTACATTTTAAAAAATCTTGGCTATCCTGTAAAACAGGTGAACATAGTATGCATCAATAACCAATATGTGAGGTATGGTGATATTGAACCTGGAAAGCTGTTCAATATTCATGACATTACCACAGAAGCAATCGGGTACCAGGATTATGTTGAAGACCAGTTAGAGATGATGGAGCGAATGCTCAAATCCGGTATGAAACCGCAATGCAGAATAGGTCGTCAATGCAATGAATTTTATCCGTGTGATTTCCATGGTCACTGCTGGAAAAAATTTAATGAAGCAAAACACCCGGTTACTGAAATCAGCAAAATTAGCGACAGGCTTTGGGAACTGGTGAACAAAAACATTTATTGCCAGTCACAGATACCGGATGATTTATATTTCAGACTAACACCTCTTCAGCGGCAGCAGATTTCCTGTACACTGGAACAAACATCACCGCTGCCAAATACCAGGGAAATAAGAGGGTTTTTGAAAGATGTATCATCACCGGTTTCTTTCCTCGATTTTGAAACCATTGCAACAGCCATTCCTCTCTTTGACAACACACATCCTTATCAGCAAGTCCCTTTTCAGTTCAGTCTGCATTGCGATGATGGCTCCGGAGAATATTGTCATTATGAATATCTCGGCAATGGCAAAACCGACCCGAGACCTGAATTGATTAAGCAGTTGCTTGCTTCTCTCCCATCAAAAGGATCTGTGCTTGTATATTATATGCCTTTTGAAAAATCACGCCTGCAGGAACTTGCCGAAAGCTTCCCTCAATACAGAAAACAACTGCTCGCCATCTGTGAAAGGCTGGTTGATTTGATCATCCCTTTCCGTAACCGTGATGTTTATCATTACAAGATGAACGGATCCGCCTCGATCAAGTCGGTGTTGCCTGCACTGTTTCCTGAACTTGATTATTCAAAACTAAACATCAGTGACGGAGGTATGGCTTCTCTTGCATACTTAAACTTATCCTGTATGGCAGATACAAAACAAATAGCATCCACACGCGAGAACCTGCTCGAGTATTGTAAAATGGATACTTATGCTATGGTAAAACTTTATGAGCATCTGAACAAGCTTACTCCCGTACGGGCGAAAGTTGTTTCCATGTGGCAGGCTGTGAGTTCTCAATAAGGATAAGAAGAGGGAATATAGAAGAAAGAATACAGACGCGATAAAATTTATACTTAATAATTAACATTATAATTCCTAACTAATAAAATTATTTATGATTACTGTTTATGTGCTTTTAAATGTTATCCTTTTGATGCTGATTATCGTCCTTTTATTTTCCTCCCGCGCATCTGTGTCAAAAGAAAATAAAGAGTTGTTAGACATCAAAAACAAATTGAACGGACTTAACTCCGACGTATCAAGAATTGAGTCATCAGTAAAAAATGAAATTATTACAAACAGGGCAGAGACCACTAGTGTTACAAGGAACACAAGAGATGAATTATCAGCCTCACTAAAGTCTTTTGGTGATATTGTTTACACATCCATCAACAGTACTACGGAGCTGCAAAAAAATCAATTGGAGCTTTTTGCAAAAAACCTCGTCACGCTTACAAAATCAATTGAAGACAAACTTCAGGTTTTAACAACAGGCATTGAAAATAAATTGCAGGAGAGCAATGCCGCCAGCACAAATGAGTCAAAAGAAAGCCGCAAAGAGCTAAGGGATGCGCTGGATAGTTTCAAAAAAGATTTTACAACATCTGTGAATGATTTTAATCTGGTTCAAAAAGAAAATTTCTTCGCGCTGCTAAATAAGCAAAATGACCAGAACACAGCAACTACTTCTAAGCTCGACCAAATGCGTGATACGCTTGAACGCAAATTAACAGATATGCAATCGGGCAATGAGAAGAAGCTTGATGAAATGAGAGCGACTGTTGACGAAAAGTTACAGAAAACTCTTGAAAGCCGCCTCGGCGAATCTTTCAAAATTGTAAGTGAAAGACTGGAGGCTGTTCATAAAGGATTGGGTGATATGCAGCAACTGGCAACAGGCGTTGGAGATTTAAAGAAGGTTTTGACCAATGTAAAAACAAGAGGTATCCTTGGCGAGTACCAGCTTGCAAATATTCTTGAACAAATCCTGACTCCTGAACAATACGAAAAAAATGTAAAAACAAAACCGGGCTCAAACGGTGCTGTTGAGTTTGCAGTGAAATTGCCCGGTAAAGAAGACAAGCCTTTGTGGCTGCCGATAGACTCCAAATTTCCCAGGGAAGATTTTGAGCTGCTGATGAATGCCTATGAAAATGGCGGAGCAGATGAAATAGAAGAATGCAGAAAAAATTTTATTCGCGGTATAAGAAAAGCTGCGTGTGATATCTGTTCGAAATACATTGATCCTCCAAATACTACAGATTTCGCCATTCTTTTCCTCCCGTTTGAATCATTGTATGCAGAAGTGCTTAGAAGCCCGGGATTATTCGAGATGATTCGAAGCGAGTATAAAATCACTATTGCCGGACCCACCACGTTATCCGCATTTCTCAGCAGTTTGCAAATGGGCTTTAAAACACTTGCAATAGAAAAGCGTTCCAGTGAAGTGTGGCAGTTGTTGGGTGCTGTTAAAACGGAATTCGGCAACTTCGGTGGCATTCTTGAAAAAACGCAAAAGAAATTGCAGGAAGCAAGCAATGTTATTGAACAGGCGGGAGTGCGATCAAGAGCAATAGAAAGAAAATTAAAAACCGTGCAGGAATTACCAAAGGACAAGTCAGCAGAGTTGCTGGAAAATATTATCGAAAAGAATGCTGAACAGGAAATACCGGTGATCGCTAACTAAGTGTGTTTTTTATGAGCCCGCTGCATTACTTCTATGATGTTTCCAAAATCAAACTCATTATCACTGGCTTAAGATTGACGCGAAGATTATAAGCGTTGCATCTTCGCTTTCTTTTAATAATTCACCCAAGAACACTTTGTACAAATCTGCGTCTCTGTCTTACGCTAATGAGACCTAATTGCAAAATGATTGATGACATCCGGAAAATAACTTTTTTTAACGGTACGCCTTATAAACGGACGATGACTATCTTTAATCGGTCATTTATTTTTATAGAAAAGTCTTATTTATGAAAAAAATGCCTTTGCTTTTTGTAGCACTCCTGTCTATAGGAGCATGCGAAAACGCTTCGGAAAAAGAATTTGTCGACATACACGGAATAGATTCAACACAACAGCCAGGGAACAATTTTTTCAGGTATGTTAATGGTAAGTGGTACGACACTGCGCAAATACCAGCTACCCAGGCGGGAGTAGGTGCGTATATGTTTATGAATTACCCGCAAAGGATTCGCTTACAAAGCATATTGGACAGCGTTTCAAAAGCTGATAACGCTGCGGGAAGCATTGAGCAAAAAGTTGGTGATTTTTATGCTTCCGGTATGGACACCACAACCATCAACAAACGTGGTTATGATCCTATTAAACCAACACTTGCCAGTATTGACAGCATCAGCGATATTCCTTCCTTAATGAAATTCATAGCCAGTGAAGCAAAAGTTTACAATGTTTCTATTGTAGCATTTGGTGTAGCGCCTGATAATAAAAATAGCAGTATAAATATTGGCCATGTTTTTCAATCGGGTATTGGTTTGCCGGAAAGAGATTATTATTTCAAAACAGATCCGTCAAGCATTGCCATACAGGAAGCTTACAAAAAATATCTTGCTACCTTGTTTCAACTCACCGGCAGCGATGCTGCATCTGCTAAAAAAGATGCTGACCTGGTTTACAGCATCGACAAACAATTGGCTTCTTCACATAAAACGAATATCGAACTACGGGATGTGAATGCTAATTACAATAAGATGGCCGTTGCAAATCTTGCAAAAAGGCAACCCAATATCGGCTGGATAAATTTGTTGGATAATTTGGGTGCCAAAACAGATTCTGTAGACGAATCGCAGCCCGTCTATTATGACAAGCTCAATACGCTTTTGAAATCCATTCCGATCAGCGACTGGAAAGTTTATTTGAAGGCTAATTCTATAAGTACGTATGCAAATGTGTTAAGCAAACCTTTTGTTGATGCTGCATTTGAGTTCAACAAAGTTTTGTCAGGTCAGGCAGTACAAAAATCGCGCGGTGAGATAATGGCAAGCGCCGTTGACCAATCACTGGGTGAGGCTTTGGGTCAATTGTATGTAAAGAAATATTTTACAGAGGATGCCAAAAAGCGTATGCTGGATTTGGTGAATAATTTGCAGAAGGCATTTGCAGCAAGAATAGACAATCTTGACTGGATGAGTGACAGTACAAAACAAAAAGCCAAAGAAAAACTATTTGCTATTACAAAGAAAATAGGTTATCCTGACAAATGGAGAGACTACCACAACGTAAATATCGTCCGGGATAAATATTTTGAGAATGTGGTATCGGCTGCCGCTAATAATTATCAATATCAGCTTGCAAAATTGAATAAGCCTGTTGACAAGACAGAATGGTTCACAACGCCTTCAACGGTTACCGCTTATTATAATCCTTTCGCAAATGAAATTGTTTTTCCGGCGGGTATTTTACAAACACCCTATTTTGACGATGCCGCAGATGACGCCCTAAATTATGGAGGCATCGGCATGGTGATAGGGCATGAAATGACACACGCTTTTGATGACCAGGGCGCCCAGTTTGATAAGAACGGTAACGTAGAAAACTGGTGGACGAAAGATGATTATCAAAAGTTCAAATTAAAAACACAACAGGTGATTGATTTATACAGTTCATTTA
>DATBFI010000648.1:0-3044 GCA_036558585.1 Chitinophagaceae bacterium | reverse complement strand
AAAGCCATAATCACAACGATGTGGGAGATGTGATGTTGTATGCTGATGGCGAACCGGTGATCATTGATGTTGGCTCGGGAACTTACACTGCTAAAACATTTTCAAAAGACAGGTACACCTTGTGGTATAATAGTTCTGCCTATCATAATGTGCCTTTGATAAACGATTTTCAGCAAGAGGCGGGCAGGGAATTCGTGGCAAAGAATGTCATTTATAATGCTGCTGCTGCGAGAACAGAATTGAAGATGGATATAGCCGCTGCTTATCCTGCAGAAGCGGGCATTAAGCAATGGGTACGCTCGATCAGCGTCGATAAAAAATCGAACCAGTTTGTCATAAGAGACAGTTATACCGCAGGCAGTCCACTCAAAAAACTGGCGCAAACTTTCATGACTGTCTGCACGACTGACATACAGCAGCCGGGAAAAATATTTTTTGATGTGGCAGGCAAAAAACTTTTGATGCAGTATGATGCGAATGCATGGGAAGTAAAAAAAGAAGAAGCATTGACACACTCACCGGATGAAAAAAGATTAGAAGATAACTGGGGACATCGTATGATATGGCGCTTATTGTTTAACTGTAAGAAGCTTGCAGCCAAAGGAAGCTTTACTTATACATTCAAAAAGGTTGATGATAAATGATCAGATCGGTGGTAAATATTCTGTTCAGGATTTATGAAAATAAAATATCCCGATGTGTTTTAACTGTGATTTCTGTTTTGCTCTATGCGAATTGTTATGCACAAAAGGAAATTGCACTGGTTAACGCCGATAGCAAAAGCATACAATACCAGGGAAGAATTGGTATGAATGATCCTGGTGTTGCAGAAATATATTGGCCGGGGTCCTCAGTTAAATTAAAATTTCGCGGTACCGGTATCAAAGCAACACTAAGAGATAAGCGTGGAAATAATTATTATAATATCATCATTGATGAAGACAGTGTTTATGTATTGAAATTGGACACGAATAAAACAACATATACATTGGCCTCCGGTCTGTCCGCAGGAGAGCACACCGTAGAATTATTCAGAAGAACAGGCTGGACAAGCGGAATAACATGGTTCTACAATTTTCAATTATCACCCCATTCAAAAATTCTTGACCTGCCTGTTAAAAAAAGAATGATCGAGTTTTATGGCAACTCAATTACCGTTGGCGCTGCTGTTGAAAACTATGTTTACGCACCGGGGGATACCACTGATACCAACAATTCCCTGAGTTATGGTTATCTCACGGCAAAACGTTTTGATGCAAACTATTCCTGTATTGCTTCCAGTGGAATTGGGATAATGGTAAGTTGGGGATCACTGACCATGCCGGAAATATATGATCGTCTTAACCCTTACGATAGTACATCCAAATGGGATTTTTCAAAAGCAACACCAGGTATTATTGTCATTAATCTTTTTCAAAACGACAACGCTCTTGTAAATCTGCCTGATCATCCGCAATTCAAAAGAAGATTTGGGAGTAAGGCACCTACAGAAGATTTTATCATACATTCTTACGGTCGTTTTGTCCAAAGCATAAGAGGTCATTATCCTGATGCACACATTATATGCGTACTGGGCAATATGGATGCAGTAAAGCCCGGCTCGCCATGGCCTGGTTATATCGAAAAAGCAGTTGCATTACTCGGGGATAAAAAAGTATACACATGTTTTTTTCCGTACAAAAATTCACCGGGACATCCCGATGAAAACGAGCAGCGGCAAATGGCTGAATACCTGGCCAGGTTTATTGATGATCATATTAAATGGTAACCTTAATGAAAGAAATAAGTAAAGAAGGATGCATTATCAAAAGCAAATAATTATGCATACTATATTTGAACTTTGCCATGTTTCGACAGGCTCAACATGACAGAAAGTTTCGCCAAGCCTATCTGCTGACAAGCAAGCTCAACATGACAGAAAGCTGTCAGCCTGAGCTTGTCGAAGGCGCGCCATGGAACAAGTTCTTAAAAAGTAATGTCCAACGTACAATTAGTATCACTCTTAGAAAAAAATAAAACGTTCAAAATAAAACAAGCTTGTATTAATTATCGAAATGTTCATCACTAATGAAAAAAAGAATTCTCATCATTGTAACTGCAGCTCCGGCTCTTTTGTATTTCTTCAGTCAATGTAATTTAGGGTCCGTAGATAATAGTTCTATTGCGACAGACTCTGTAACAATTGCAGCAGGTGAAGCATCTTTCACCCAATATTGCAGCGGTTGCCACAACTTCAGGCGGGATGGGATCGGACCTCAATTAGGAGGGTTAACAACTGAAGTGCAGGCTGCCTGGATACAACATTTTATAAAAAACCCGCAGGAGGTTATTTCGTCAGGGGATGAACGGGCAAAACAATTGTTGAGTAAATACAAAGTGGTCATGCCATCATTTGCATCCCTGAAAGATGACCAGGTAAATTCGATCATTGCTTTTTTGCATACACATAAACTTAAAAATCAATCAGCGTCGAAAGATAAAGGTAATGCGCTATCCAATCCTGTCCCGGATCCCATAAAGGTCTCAGATCTCGTGGTAGGCATAAAACCATTTACACAAATTCCGCCTTCCAATGACAGCGCGCCGCGGGCAAGGATCACGAAACTGAGTTTTCAACCCAATACAGGTGACCTTTTCATCATTGACCTTCGTGGCAAATTATACAGGATGCAGGATAACAAACAGGTGGTTTATATGGATATAGCCAAACTGAGACCAAAGTTCATCAATGAGCCCGGGCTTGCCACAGGATTTGGCAGTTTTGCTTTTCATCCGGACTTTGCAAAAAATGGCCTTTTATATACTACGCACACCGAGGCTCCGGGGTCGGGCAAAGCCGATTTCAGTTATGCCGATTCTATCAAAGCAACAGTGCAATGGGTATTGACAGAATGGAAAGCGGATAACCCGTCGGCCGCAACATTTTCCGGTACAAGTCGCGAGTTATTCAGAGTGAACATGGTAACTGGTATTCACGGAGTACAGGAAATTACATTCAACCCGCTTTCGAAACCTGGTGACGCAGATTACGGGCTCTTATACAT
>DATBFI010000647.1:0-11628 GCA_036558585.1 Chitinophagaceae bacterium | reverse complement strand
AAACTTCTTTTCTTAAAACTTCCGCAGTCATTGGAAATTCACCTTTCATCAGGGGGTTCCATTGTTCCAGCCCGTTCAGCGTTTGTACAAGGGTTTTAATATCCATTTTGCCATCACGTATCTTGGTATTATTCACATCATTGGTGCGTGACATGATGTATATCTCATCACTATGCCGCTCCCAAAATTTTTCAGGCACAGGCATTGACAAGCGGGCCATACGTTTAGCCGCTGCTTCGAAGTTTTGTCCGAATGAGCGGAACTCGAAACGAGGTTTAGATTGTTCACCGATTTGTATTGTTTCGCTGTTCATCGATTTGTTGTTGAGTTGTATCCGGCGTTATCCTATTTGCAAAGTCACATTCTTTATGTTGTGCTATTTTTCAGGCAACAAGTCACAAAAAGCTAAACGCAAAACTTGCGTTTCATTTTTCACAAATAAGATGGAAAATTGGTTATTGTGAAAATACAAAAGCAGCGCTGAGAATAAGGTTCATGTTACGGTTAAACGTCTTCAATTTCTGTTACCAATCGTTTAAAGCGACTGGATTAATTAATTTTGAAAGAGGTATATACCTAACTTTTTTAAGAGAGCATTTTGGAGAATGAAAGCTGCCCTTCGCAATATTTTTATTTTATTATTAATTGCAGGAACATTAGCGATTATTTATTGGCTTGTCATTAACTACTACGATGAAAAGAATCGCACAGACGATGCACAGGTAGACGGGAACATTGTGCCGGTACTGGCACGTACTGACGGTTTTGTAGATTCTATTTTTGTAAACGACGACGAATATGTGCATGCAGGCGATGTACTCGTGCAACTTGATACGACCGATTTGTACCTGCAATTAAAACAGGCGTTAACTTCTTGGGCAGTTTCCAATACAAATCTGAAAAGATCGAAAGTAGGTATTGATGTAGTGCAAATGGAGAAAAAAATTGCATCACAAAATATCGAGGCGCAAAAGGTTTCTCTTAAAACTTCAGAAAGCAACTATGAAAGAAACAAAGTGTTGCAGGAAAAGGGTGTTGTTTCCGTACAGATGTTTGAAATCACAGAAGAAAATTTTAAAAAAAATCAGGTTGCTTTACAGAACGCATATGATCGACAAATACAGGTTAGCGCTCAACTTGAGGATGCAAAGAAACAATTGGAACTGGCTCATCAGAACATTGACGCACAAATCAACCAAATCGCCATTATCCGGCAGAACATTCAATACGCAACAATAAAAGCTCCGGTAAGCGGCTATGTGTCGAAGCGAAAAATCCAGGCTGGTCAAATGGTGCGTACTGGTTCTCAACTATTTTCAATCGTTCAATCAAACGATTTGTGGGCCACCGCAAACTTTAAAGAAACTCAGCTATCTGCGTTTCCTGTAGGTAAGCGCGTCAGGATTGTTGCCGACGCATACCCCGATGATGTTTTTTACGGAATTGTTGAATCAGTTGGTAATGCAACAGGCTCCAAATTTTCGTTGTTGCCTCCGGACAATGCAACGGGGAATTATGTAAAGGTAATTCAGCGTGTTCCTGTCAGGATAAAATTTGAAGATTCTGCCCGTGCGCACAAATTGCTGAGACCAGGCTTCAGTTTGGTTGTATCCCAATAACAGTGAAATAGTCTTTTGTGAATGTGAGTAGTGAAAGGTGAAAGGTGAGAACGGAAAAAGAGTAAGAGAGTTGGCATTTTCATATTTCACTTTTTCTCCTTTCGCATTTCACATTCAACATTTACATTTCACACAACAGCTTCAATTTCGCTTAACTCATGCATGTAATAACAAACAAATTTTGGGTGCGCTGTTTTTTCTTTACCGCATTGCTGGCCGGAAGTTTTAATTTTTTGGGGCAAAGTCTTTCATTTAGTTATGTACAGGGGTATTTTGGTGTTACCTCACAGGATGCAAATTGGTTGCTGCGGGGTTTTCAGTCCGGAACTATTATAACGGGCATTGCAGGCTTGGTTTTTATAAAATGGTTTGGAAACCGGAATTTATTTATTGGCGCTTTGTTATTTTTTCTTATCGCCACCCTTTTCTCTTTTACTGCCAAACAGTTTAACATGCTGTTGGTGTCGAGGATTGCAGCAGGTATTGCCAATGGTTTAGTAATAGCCGTATCAACTCAAATGTTTCTCTCCACTTATGAAGGGAAAACAAAAATCATTGGGTCTTTGTATACCGTTGCAGCCAACATTGGTGGTATATGTTTGGGAATACTATGCAATAGTTTATTTACTGAGGACCATGGCTGGCAGTTCAATTATTTTCTTAGTGTGCCGGTACTTGTAGTGATTCTTATTTTCTCATTTCTTTTTGTGCCCCCAACGGAAAAAAATGAAGAGATAGAAGAAGACTGGATAAGTTTGATCCCCTTTTCGATTTTAATTATCTCATTGTTTTTCCTGGTGTTGTTTCGCGAGCAATACCAGGGAATCGATAATCTTAAAATATTGATCTCAACTATAATTGCCGTAATATCTGTAACGATATTATTAATTCGAGGAATTACACATAAAAAACCTTTGTTTGATACGCGGCTACTGCAATATCCTGAATTTGTAATCGCTCTGATTATTTCTTATCTCACCGGGGCCGCATTTGTCTTCAACGTTGCTATTCTCGCAAAATTGTTGGGTGGCGTTTTGCAAATGCCCATGAAAGATGTTTTTCACTTTCTCAACTTTCTTTTCCTCGTTGTTTTTATTGTGCTCATCATTACATTCATACTGCTGGCAAAAAAAATAAACGCTTACTGGTTAATGATAACAGGTTTGTTAGCGATAGCTTATACCTCATTTACCTTATCAAGGCTTAACCCCGAATTCAGTCTCGATAATGTTATTACGCCTTCTCTAATAGGAATAGCCGGTGCAGGTATTGTGGCCCTGGCTGTTATTATAATTGCAGTTAAGAGTGTGCCACAGCATCAGGTTGGCAAGGTTGCAAATTTCCGAAGCGTGGCTTTTACGCTTGGCATTGCATTAACAGCAACTGATCTTACAAGATTGCTCAACTTTGAAAGTGTAAGAAATTTCAACCTAATGACTGGCTATACAGATCCAGGCAATCCTTTACTGCAAGAAAGATTAAATGGCTTGCAGTCTTTTTACAAAAGCAGCGGGCTCGATGCTGATCAGTCTTATCAAGCCGCTGTAAATGGCATCACAGGCATGGTGAAATTGCAGTCATTTTTTTTAAGCATGAGCGAAATTCTTTGGATAGGTTGCATAGTAAGTCTGGCACTTGCTGCCGTGCTTTTTGTGTTATGGGTGATCAGGAACCATCGGCTACTTTTCAATTTCATCAATTTTAAAAAACAGGCAAATGAAAGTCCGCAACCACAAACAGGCAAAACTTAGTTTATGGCTGCTTGTTTATATGCTTATGTACGCTGCAACTGTAACTGCACAAAAAAAATTTACGCTTGCAGACTGCATCAATTATGCCTTTGAGCACAACCCTTTGTTGAATGCCGAGGCAAAAGACACATCCATTGCAGGGTTAGGCACGCAAAGAGTTACAGGGTCATATCTGCCGCGCATAAATTTTGCGTCCGCATTTCAATATTATATTGCCACGCGCAAGATGATAGTTGAAGGAGGATCGGTGCTGGCGCCGTCCTCATTACCAGACGGGAAACCATTGGCAATAGATGTAGGTTACAATCACACATGGTATCCTACATTAAATGTTAACCAGCTGATTTTCGACCCGTCTTACCGCAACAATTACAATATTGCTTTGCAAAATGAGCAACTCCAGACACAGCAACTGGTTAGTTTCAAAATTGATCTCATCACGGGCCTGTTTAAGGCGTTCAATACGTGCAAACTGCTCGAACTGCAGGCCCGTTTTCTTGAAAAAAATATTACACGCATAGACACACTGATCGAACTTACCCGCACAAAATTTGAAAGAGGCGCAGGCATACAGATTGAAGTAAACCGCGTTGAAGTAACAGGCAACCGTATGCGCAGTGAACTGGCAAATGTGCAGGGCGGTTACAACGAAGCATTAGTAGCCCTGCAATTCCAGATGAATTATCTTGAGCCGGATAGTATGATCCTTTCCAGCGATCTCACTATCGCGCAAATACTAAGCAATACGGATTCACTGTTGCAGCAATTAACACACAGCCATCCATCTGCGCGCATAGAAAACAAATTGCTGCAAACGCAAATTGCACTTGCTGATGAATCAATAAAACTTGAACAATCAAGATCAAAACCTGTTATAGGTGCCGATGGCGTTCTCGGATTTACGCCGGCCGCCAATGAAATAAATAAAATGTTTGAAAGCGAAAGATGGAAGCCTTACTCTTATATAGGTGTTAATGTGGGTATTCCTATTTTCAATGGGATGGATGTAAAGCGTGCAGTGGAACAAAAGAAATTACAGGCACTGCAATCACGCAATTACCTGGAACAGTTTAACATCCAGTTTGAAACGGAGCGATCAACAACCTATGTGCAAATTCAAAAGGCCTTGGAAAGGTTCCGGTTTGCCGATGCAAACCTGAAATTGGCCACCAATAATATTGAACTACTGCATGAAGCCTTTATAAACGGTGTGGCAGATAACCAGGATCTTATACTTGGCGAAAATGACCTGTATGATAACCAGGCAAGGTATTTTAATGAGTTACTGGAATTGATGTTGAGTGAAGTTGAAGGACATAGGGTGATCGGTTCATTTAATACACAGGCAGGATTGTAAATAAAATTTTCAGATAGATGAAATTGCTCGCTAGTTTTTATTCCCTGATTTCTTTCGCACGCTTAGTTCATCAGTCTCTCCTAATGGCTACAATCAGTGTTTTATTTATTTTTCGACGATTCAAATTCCATTGATACCAATCTTGCTATCAATATCGCAGGATATAACTGCCCGATTAAGCCTTCAAGATTGGCAAGTGATCTTGCACTTGCAATACCCCCGCTTATATCTCCGTAACCAACGGTTGTTAAAGTGGTTAAGCTAAAATACATAAACTCTTTTCTGTCAGCTGAACTTAACCCTTTAAAAGCCGTTTCAACATTTAGTAAATAAATGGCATGATACGAGCTCGCAAAAATAAGCCCAATGAGCAGGTACACTACAACTGCTCCCTGGATACGATGTATAGTAATAGGACCTTCGCTGAATGTGCGAAGCAAAACCACCCAACTTAACAAAATGCAATATAAAACAACGACGAAATCATCAACTACTTCAAATAAAGCAGATTTGAATAAAATATCCGTGCTCAGTAAGACCAACAGGACCACGATAAATATTGCAACTATTCTCAGGGTTGAGTTTTTTATGAGAAGAAATATTCCTGCAGATAACAAGGTTGCATAGAAGATCAGAAAAATGATATGACCAAAAAGTGTGTGTTGTCCTAATGGTACGATAACAAAAATATGTAGAACAAGAATGAGAAAAAGAACAGTGAGGCTTTTTTCTTCAGCCCAAAAATGTTGTAACCTTTTGTTCAGGCTCTTCATGAATTCAATGTTTGATTGTTTGAGGGTTTGATTGTTTGAATGTTCTTTGTCTTCAATGTTGTATTAACGCTCAAACATTCGAACTTGCTGAATGAAAATCCAAACGCACAAGTTATCCCGGTTGAGCGGGAAACCGGCGATGTCACGAATCTGCAGTGGACTCAATAAAAAAATTATCAGAGATCTGTTTCTTTTAACCACGCATCAAAAAGCCGATAACCCAATGATAGTACGATCGCTCCTGTGAATAAGCCAATAATGCCTGAAAATATAAATCCGCCAAGTGCTCCGAGGAATATTACCAGCATGGGCACTGATGCTCCTTTGCCCATCATTATTGGTTTTAGAACATTATCCAATAACCCGACTGCGGCGAGCCATATTGTGAGAAGTGTGGCAGTTAAGCTGTCTAAAGCACTCCAGGCGTATATAATTACCCCAATCGATACAGGCAAAATGCCTACTTGTATAATTGCAAGAACAAGACATAAAAAAAACCAAATGCCCGCATACGGAATGCCCCCCACAAGAAATCCTGCAAGGGCAAGCGTGCTTTGAATAATTGCAACGCCTAATATTCCTTTCACAACGTTGCGTATAGTTGAAGCAGCCAGCGCAGACATGTCAAAAGTCTTGCTGCGAAGCAGGCGTTGGAATAATCGTTTTGCAAAATCTGCCGACTCCGTTGCATAAGAAAGAAAAACACCGCTGATGATTATCGCGAAAGCTATAAACAATATTGCTTTTCCCGTGCTTGCTAAAAGACCTGCGCCCTTTCCTGCGATCGATTTAACCTGGTCGGGATTTTCCTGTATGAGTGAATCAAGATTTGATGAAGCACGTGACCAAACGGCATAGGCTTTATTACCGATCAATGGCCAATCTTTTACTTTTTCAGTGGGGGGAGGAACAGTTATTTGCCCGGCTCTGTATGCAACCACGACATCTTTTACCTGCCCGGTTGTAGTAAGCGTAAGCCATACCGCGGGTACCACAAGCAGGCATACCATTATAAAAGCTAACAAAATTGCAGCAAGTGTGCCCTTTCCCTTAAATGCAGTTTTCATCCGTTGATGTATCGGGTACAAAGACACGGCAAGAACTGCACCCCAGACCACCGGATCGATAAATGGACTAAGAATACTATAACAAAAGAAAAGCAATAAACCCAGCGCTAATAATTGCAGCGCGACTTCTACAATATCCTTTGTGCGAAAACGCTTCCCAACAGGGGTTTCCACAACACGGGTCTCCACTGCAGGAGTTCCTGCAGGAGTTTCAAAAGGAGTATCCATAAAATTTATTTAGAATAAACAAATAGTTTTTATTTTATCCGGACAGCTACGGGCTTCGAGCAGCATCTTGAACAAAATATTCTCGCAACTGTCAACTCACAGC
Organism: Chitinophagaceae bacterium; assembly: GCA_036558585.1. Classification (GTDB taxonomy): domain Bacteria; phylum Bacteroidota; class Bacteroidia; order Chitinophagales; family Chitinophagaceae; genus DATBFI01. The sequence continues at coordinate 4,730 of DATBFI010000647.1, read as the reverse complement.
TCACCGCTCAAAAGAAAATATACTGGTATCCTATTGAGACTAAATTATAATCATAACCCGTGTTAGTAAATGCTCCCACATGGAACTGAAATTTTAAAGAATGCCTTTTTGCAAACGGTACAGACCATGTTGCACCTATCCTGTAATTATCTTTCAGATCTCCTGCAGAAGAATTATTAACAAGCGTTTCTCCGCCATTGAACCAGTTTCCGTTGACACCAACCCACATCTGGTTTTTAAAATAATAACATACATGGGCCTGGAGGCTGAGCACCGGTTTTTGTTCCAGGGTTTTATTAACCAGGAATTCCTTATTGTCTGCATAAAACCAAACTCCTGAATATGCTTCTGCATATACACGTTTAAATCTTTTTGACACTCCTATTTCAGGTTTAAAAGCCCAGCGGTTACTACCCAGGTTTATCCTTTTATCATTGTAATAAAGACCGGTAGGAGCGGAAACCACAACGCTTGCTCCTATGATCATTTTTTGCTGGTATCGCCTGAAATCTTTCTTGTCGAGTGCAGGTGAACCAATAAGATTTATACCAAAACGAATATGTACATCACCAAAGCCATTTCTTACGCCGCCTGTATCCATGCCATTGAACTTCGCTTTTCCGGACAGGAATGTAAAAGGCGCAATAACCTGTACCCTTGCCAATTTTTTTGCTAATGCAAAAGTGTGCACATAACCGGTACCAATAATGTGCGCTTTCATTTTGAAGTCTTCAATAGGCAAAGACGGATCTGTTAATACGTTACCGGATGAATATGCATATACAACTGCTAAAACATTTGTTCCTTTGGGCACATTCGCATAAGCTCTTGGCTCGAGGTCCTGCGCCATTGTTATCAGATAAATAAAACAAAATGGTATTGTTGAAAATATTCCTTTCATTTATTTATAAAGAGACTTCTTGCGTCATCTCGCGAAACTTATAATGAATACTTCCAAAACTTAACTGAGTAAGCAAAAAATACAGGAACATAGTCCTGTATTTTTTATAACAACCATCCATTACAAAAGAATATCAGTAGTATTTCACAATTTTCTTATTGCACAGTATATCCTTTACCGGTAAGACAAGCCTTATATGCTTTTGTGAAAGCATCTATTTGTGACTGGTTTGCTGAGTCGGCTTTTTTCTGCGCCTGTTGTTTTTGCTGAGCCTGCTTTTCTTTTCTTGCACCACGCCCGGCCAAACCTCCCACTACTGCACCTATCGCTGCACCCTTACCCGCATCGCCTGCAATCGCACCAATAGCTACGCCTGCTGCCGCGCCTTTTGCGCCGCCAACAAGTACCTCACCTTCACGTCCTGTTACAGCATTAGAATCTGGTTTTGCAACCTGCATGTTCATCGGGTCTACGCCGGAATTCTTTATCGCCCAATCGTAGCAATATGACTCGTCTTTTTGCTGCTGTTCCGGCGTTTGATCTTTTGCCGGGAAAATGTACAAACCCAATTTCTTGTTTAAAGATGTTGTGGCAGATGCATCCTGGCCAAAAGCAACAGTTCCTGCAAGACAAAGAATAAATAAAAGAACCGGATACGGAGAGTTAATAAAACTGGATGTTCTTATGGCGGCCTTTTTCATAAAATTTTTTTTGAAGTTATCAGTCAGAGTGAAGCTACAAAACATAAACGAAAGATGTTTTAAAGAAAGGGATGTAACGGTTAAATGAGAAAGGCCTCACAAAATACAGCAACAAGTTTTTATCTTCATTTTGCCTTTACATAGAGAAAATTTTTTCAAAAAAATATTAAAACAGCCGTGATGAAACAGTCATCCCTCCTTTTATTCATTATTCTTTTTTTAGTATCATGCTCCGGTACTGATACCGGGGTAAATACAAACAATATTGCCGTTATAGAAAGATATGCACAGGCAGTTCAGAATAAAAATGTTGATTCCATGGCTGCACTGCTGGCAGATAATTATATAGGCTATGGACCTTCATTTACAGACTCTATCAATAAGACTGATGCGATCGCGAGCTGGAAAGATCTTGTAGCGAATTTGTATGAGACTATTCAGTACACGCGTTCTGTAAACATGGCTGCAAAAGTTACAGAAGGGCCTCACCCGGGAGATTATGTTTCAAGCTGGTCAAGTGTACGAATTACCTATAAAAATGGCAAAGGACCTGTTAACCTGTTTGTAAATGTTGTTTACAGGGTAGAGAATGGGAAGATCGCAATGAGCAGAACATTCTACGATGAAGCAGATGCAATGAGGCAACTGGGCTATCAATTTGTTCCTCCTGCTCAATAAATTGAATATTTTTTGTTGACTGATTGTTGACGTAATTATAGAAACGAGCCCAAACCGACGGCACTCATACATGATTTAAATCAACAAAAGAAGTAGCTGCGATCATATTAATGTTGTCATTTGCAAATTACTTTCATAAAAATTTTTTTATGACACCAAAAACCAAATTTAATCTTACTCACCTATCGTTTCCTGCTAAAACAGAAGTAGAAACGCTGGTTAAAAGTTTTGCTTCTCATTGCGAAGCTTCCGATATTCATTGGTGTGATGGCTCTGAAGAAGAATACCAGTATTTGTGCGAAAAGTTAGTAAATAAGGGCACCTTCATAAAACTTGATCCTAAAAAACGCCCCAACAGTTTCGCATGCTTCAGTGATCCAAGCGATGTGGCAAGGGTTGAGGACCGCACCTTTATTCGCAGCAGGTTAAAAGTTGATGCAGGCCCAACCAATAACTGGATGGACCCTAAAAAAATGAAGACTGTACTTAACGGTCTGATGAATGGTTGCATGAACGGACGCACTTTATATGTTATCCCTTTTTGCATGGGACCTGTTGGATCTAAGTTCTCAAGATATGGAGTGCAGATAACTGATTCCGAATATGTCGTAGTGAACATGCGCATCATGACCCGCATGGGTGAAGACATTTACCCGTATTTGGAAAAGGGGAACTATGTTGAATGTGTGCATAGTGTAGGAGCTCCATTGAACCAGGGTGAGGAGGACAGTAAATGGCCATGTAATCCTGCAACAAAATATATTGCTCATTTCCCTGAAGAAAGATTGATCATTTCATATGGCAGCGGATATGGTGGAAATGCATTATTGGGAAAAAAATGCTTTGCTCTTCGTTTGGCATCTGTGATGGGGAAAGAAGAGCGCTGGCTTGCTGAGCACATGCTGATCATGGGTGTAACGTCTCCCGAAGGAGTGAAAACATATCTTGCTGCTGCGTTTCCAAGTGCGTGTGGCAAAACGAACTTTTCGATGATGATTTCTGCAAAAGGCCTGGACAACTGGAAAGTAACAACGATAGGCGACGATATTGCATGGATTCACCGGCAGCCAAATGGCCGCTTATATGCCATTAACCCGGAAGCCGGGTATTTTGGCGTGGTCCCGGGCACAAATTATTATACCAACCCTAACGCTATGGAAACGATGAAGAGCAATACTATTTTCACAAATGTTGCTTTAACACCTGATGGAGATGTTTGGTGGGAAGGCCTGACACCGGAGCCACCGGAAGGTTTGATAGACTGGCATGGTAAACAATGGGACCCGAAGAGTGGCAAACCGGCAGCTCATCCAAACTCTCGTTTTACTGCCCCTGCGCATCAAAACCCTGCAATTGATCCGGAATGGGATAATCCAAACGGAGTATTTATCGAAGGCTTTATATTTGGTGGTCGCCGCAGCAGTGTAATTCCTTTGGTTTATCAATCCTTCAACTGGAGCTTTGGTGTATATCTTGCCGCTACAATGGGTTCAGAAACTACTGCTGCCGCATTTGGAGAAATAGGGAAAGTCAGGAGAGACCCATTTGCGATGTTGCCGTTTATGGGCTACCACATTGCTGATTATATTAATCACTGGTTGCAGTTTGGTCGTGATCTGCCAAATGCGCCAAGGATATTTGGAGTAAACTGGTTTAGAAAAGATGAAAAAGGAAAATTTATCTGGCCGGGGTTTGGTGATAATATCAGGGTATTAAAGTGGATTATTCAGCGCATTCATGGCAATGCTTCTTCTGTTGAATGTCCTGTGGGCTGGGAACCAAGATATGAAGATATTGACTGGACAGGGCTTGACTTTTCAAAAGAAGATTTTAGCAAAATAATGTATATCGATTCAGAACTCTGGAAACAGGAACTGCTTTCTCATGAAGAATTGTTCGCAAAAATCTATGACAAACTTCCAAAAGAATTTTTCTTTATGAGGGTCTTATTATTATCTGCATTATGGCGATCGCCGGAGAAATGGGGATTAGCACCTGAGGTCGAGGATGAACATTAATTATTTGAGTATCCTTAATAACTCTCCTCACTTTGCCTGTATAAATTATGATGTGAAGTGATTTATTTAATAATCATTTGTATCCAACTTCAATTTTTATTTACAGATGAGATCGCAAAATTTTGCGAGCGTATCAAAATAAAATGTTTTGAATTGGTATGTAGCCTTTCTTTGATTCAGGATTCAAGCAGCAATATATAACTTATGGAATTAAATGCCGTAACTGAACCTAAAGAACTCGGTGCTGTACTGCTTGACATCGGTATTTCATTACTAAATTCCGGGGCAAGCTGTAGCAGGATAAGAATTGTAATGACGAGGTTTGCATGGGCATATCATTATAAACCTCATATTACAATAGGGCCTAAGTCAGTTTCGCTTACCTTGAATGACCCGGAAGGCATTACCATTTTTAATGGCATACGAAGCACA
>DATBFI010000646.1:0-5686 GCA_036558585.1 Chitinophagaceae bacterium | reverse complement strand
TCTCGATCGGAGCGTATTAGCTTCCCTTTAAGGGATGGGGCAAACTCCCCTTTAGGGGATGGGGGCACTATGACCGAACAAGATCTGGCTAAAAAATCAATCGGGTACAGAAAGAATATTCTGAAGTATATATACAATGCCAATGCAGGACACACCGGTGGCAGTCTTTCCTGTATAGACATCCTGAATGTGCTCTATAATCACGTAATGAATGTAAGTCCGGAAAATTTTACCTCACCTGACCGCGACCGTTATATTCAAAGTAAAGGTCATTCGGTAGAAGCACTTTTTGTAGTACTGGCAGATAAAGGTTTTTTTCCTGAATCGGATTTAGAAACATTATGTAAATACAGATCACATTACATCGGTCATCCAACGAAAAAAGTAAATGGCATTGAGCAAAACACAGGTGCGTTAGGTCATGGATTGCCGATCGCTGTTGGTACAGCCCTTGCTGCAAAACTGGACAACAAAAAATTTCGCGTATTCACATTATTAGGAGATGGCGAATTGCCTGAAGGTTCCAATTGGGAGGCTGCTCTTACTGCTGCCCATTATAAACTCGATAACCTTTGTGCTGTTATCGATAACAATAAATTACAAATTACCGGGCAAACGAGCGAAATATGTAATACCGATCCTATTGATGTAAAATTCGAAAGCTTTGGCTGGGCTGTACGCCATGTGGATGGTCATGATGTGAATGCACTTAAAGAAACATTTGATGGGCTTCCTTTTACGAAAGGAAAACCGAACCTTGTGATTGCACATACAGTTAAAGGCAAAGGAATAAGTTATATGGAAAATACTGTCAAATGGCATCATGGTGTTCCGGATGAAAAACAATACCATGATGCTTTAACGGAATTAGATAACGCGATGATAACAATACCGGATGATTTTTAAAGATGAGGAATGAATAATCAGTGATGAGTGTCAATATCAATATCTCAATATCAATCGGTATAAATCGAAATCTGAAATCCGAAATGGTTCGCAAAGTCAATTTCAAGAATTAAATAACCACAGTGGGTGCAGTTATAGAAAAATCTACAGGAACGTCAAAAGCTAATCTCGAAGTGTTTTCTTCAACATTGCAGGAGCTTGCTGCTGTTGATAAAAACATTATTGTTGTTACCAGTGACTCACGTGGTTCAGGTAAACTAATTCAGTTCGGACAAAAATTTCCGCAACAAATCATCGAAGTGGGTATTGCAGAACAAAATCTTGTTGGTGTTGCTGCAGGACTTGCATCTGCAGGCAAAAAAGTATTTGCTGTTTCTCCTGCGTGTTTTCTTACAGCAAGAGCTTTGGAGCAAATAAAAAATGACGTGGCATATTCTGATAACCCTGTAAAGTTGATTGGTATCAGTGCCGGTGTAAGTTATGGCGCTCTTGGTTCCACGCATCATAGTCTGCATGATTTTGCAGTGTTACGGGCTATTAACAACATTATCATTGTTGCACCAGCTGATAATTACGAAACAGTGGAAGCTATAAAACTCGCAGCTGAATTACAGCAGCCTGTCTATTTAAGGTTTGGCAAAAAAGTAATGCAGGATCTGCCTTTTACCGATGATAAAAAATTCGAATTTGGTAAAGGGAGAATAATAAAAAAAGGCAGCGGTATAGCATTTATTTCCACGGGCGAAACAGTATTTCTCTCTCTTCGTGCTGCTGAAAAAATAGAAAGAGAACAGAATATACATGCAACTGTAATCAGTATGCACACAATTAAGCCCCTCGATTATGAATTGCTTGCAGCAACAGCAGATTCCTGCAAAGTGATTATAACAGTCGAAGAGCATAGTGTATATGGCGGATTGGGTGAAGCGTGTGCTTCTTTTCTTCTGCAGAATAGAAACCCCTCCTCTGGAAGACCCTGGAGAGGCTCATTTAAGATTGTTGGTATTCCCGATGAATATACAGTTACCGGTTCACAGAGTGAAATATTCAATCATTATGGTATTTCCGAAAATGGACTTGCGAATACTGCTTTAGAATTGTTACAAAAGACAAAGTGAAATTGAATAAGAATTACAATGTGCTTAATTTAAAATACCCTTAGCGCAAGATAAAATCGCAAACCGTTTGATAAACCTTAGTAGAAAACAATTGCACAGTATGATAAACCTTATTACCTTATTTTAAATTCCGAATAAAATGAAAATTGAATATAACAATTTATACACTCATTTTATATTTTCTACTTTACATCGTTTGCCGGTTATTGAAGAAAGACACCGCCAACGCATTGGGAAATACATTACAGGCATAGTAAGTAATAATGATTCTTACTTGTATGCAATATACGCTAACCCCGAACATGTTCATTTTCTTATATCCCGGTCTCCAAAATTATCAGAAGAAAATATCGCTACCATAGTTGCGGAAAGTTCTCAACGATTTATAAACGATAATAAACTTTGCGCCACTCACTTTGAGTGGCAGAATTCTGCATCTGCTTTTTCAGTGTCAAAGTCCGATATCGATAAAGTTTGTAAATACATTCTTAATCAACCTGAACATCATCGAAAAGAAAGTTTTCAGGAGGAATATGAAAAGTTTCTAAAATTTTATCACAAGACTTTGCAACCTTCTAAGGACATTCACGAAAAATAAGGTAATAAGGTTAGTAAGGAACTAATAATTTTTTTCTACTAAGGTTAAAATTAAAAAATGAAAATAAGGTTTTTTGAAATCACTATGATGAAACTTCTGTTTAATATAAGCAAGATTATAACATCTATATTTTTAAGTGCATTTTTCTTCACAGGTTGCAAGAACAATTCCGTTGCTAATAACCATAAGAAAGTTGCCATAATTGTTTCTACACTTAACAATCCCTGGTTTGTGGTGCTGGCACAAACCGCAGCGGCACAGGCGCAATCATTGGGATACGAAACAAAAATCTTTGATTCACAGAACAACACTTCCCTGGAAGCAGACAATTTTGAAAATGCCATTGCTTCCGGTTATAATGCAATTCTTTTCAACCCAACAGATGCAGATGGCTCCGTTGTCAATGCATTGAAAGCAAAAGCCGCAGGCATTCCTGTTTTTTGCATGGACAGGGAAATAAATTCTACTGATGCTGCCACGTCACAAATACTCTCGGATAATTATTCAGGTTGCGTTTCAATTGGTAAATACTTCGTTGAAGAAATGAACAAGAAAGGTAATTATGTAGAAATACTCGGTTTGGTTGGGGATAACAATACATGGAACCGTTCAAAAGGTTTTCACAGCGTTGTTGATTTTTATCCAGGTCTTAAAATGGTTGCGCAGCAGAGTGCAGATTTTGATCGGAATAAAGCAATGGAAGTAATGGAAAGTTTGCTTCAGGCACATCCTGATATTCATGCTGTTTTCTGTGGTAATGATGCAATGGCTTCAGGAGCTTACCAGGCATTGGTTGCAGCGGGTAAAGCAAATGATGTAAAAGTGTTTGGTTTTGATGGCGCAGAAGATGTTATCAATTCTGTCAAAGACAAGAAAATTGTAGCAACAGGAATGCAGTTCCCGAAAGTGATGGCGCAAACAGCAGCTAATTATGCACACGAATATTTTAAAGGAAAAAGAGATTTCCCGAAGAAGATGCCTGTTGCTGTTGAGCTGGTGACACAGGAAAATGTGAATGAATATATCGGCTACGGTAAAGCCCCTAAGTCCGCCGAAGGCGGAAAGTTGAAATGATACTTAAAAAGTAAGATGAAGACTATTAAATACATCATGTTGTTTCTTGCAATAGGTATCGTTGCATACAATTCTGTTTACTTTAAAAAACTGGATGAAGTAAAAGCATCGAAAGCTTCAAAAGAATTTAATGCTGCACATTATGCGGAAATGTTTTGGAATACGAAACTGATGCCTGATCTTAATAACGCGGTTGATCTGTCGCAACTAACATCTATGCTCTCAACTGATCCTGCAAAAACTTTCGACACATATTCGCATGCGTTGGGTATAGGCAACCTTCGATATTTTTTGGTGAGTGGTAAAGGAACTGTTGCAAACATACATGAAGACGATGTTACGGTGCAATTACAAAACGACAGCAGCAAACAAAATATAACGATCGCCACAGAATACATTTTTGGGAATGCAGTGAGAGACGCAACCGGGATGATAAACATCAACGAGTTCAATAACACAATGGACTTTAATAATGTGTCGGCAGAGATCAATAAGATAATCAGGGAAAAAGTCTTGCCTTCTTTTAAAGCAAACATACAGAATGGAGACAGGATTGAATTTGTTGGTGCAATTGAATTGAATAAAGAACATCTGGATTTATCAAACATTGAAGTAATACCGGTGAGGGTAACTGTGATGAGTGATCAGTGATGAGCGATCAGTGATGAGACACTTAATGTCTGTAAGCATTATAATAATTTAATTTTTTAAACTCAAATATTTGACTTTATGTTTTTACAATTGGCGCATACAAAAAAGGATGTTTTTCAGCAGTCGCGAAAGCTGGCGTTAGAATGTTATCGTGTAACGAAGGAGTTCCTATCAGATGAAAAGTTTGCAATGATTCAGCAAATAAGAAGGGCTGTCTTATCTGTGCACTTAAATATAGCAGAAGGATGTTCAAGGAAGTCTTTAGCTGAACGTAAACGTTTTTACGAGATCTCAAGAGGTTCTGTAATTGAAATGATACAGCAATTGACATTGCCTGTGAATTAAAATATTGTGAACCGAAATCACTGACACCTTGGAATACTTATTAGCTGTTTTAAACAATTAACAGGTTTTAATCAATGACAAATAATCAGTGATCAGTGATGAGTAATAATTATTCATCATTCATCACTCATCACTCATCATTCATCACTCATTATGCTTGTTGCAGAAAACATAACAAAAAAATTTTCTGGTGTTACAGCGCTTGACAATGTTTGTCTTGAACTACAGGCAGGCAAAGTGAATGCGATCATCGGTGAGAATGGCGCAGGCAAATCAACGCTGATGAAAATTCTCTCCGGTGTTTACAATGAATATGGTGGTCGCATTGTTTATAAAAATCAACCTGTGCATTTTCAAAACACAAGACAGGCACAGGACGCGGGTATTGCCATTATCCACCAGGAGTTGAATCTTATTCCTTATTTAACTATTACAGAAAATATTTTTCTCGGTCGCGAGATAACGAATGGTTTAGGCATGCTTGATAAAAAGAAAATGCAGAGGCGAACAAAAGAGATCCTGGAAAAATTAAAACTCGATATTGATCCCGATACAAAGATTGCATCGCTCAAAGTAGGGCAACAACAGGTTGTTGAAATTGCAAAGGCTCTGTTGTTCGATGCAGAAGTGATCATTATGGATGAGCCAACATCAGCCATCAGCGAAAGCGAAGTGGAAGTTTTGTTTGGCATTATCACGCAGCTCAAAAAAGAAAATAAAACTATCGCTTACATTTCTCATAAGCTTGATGAGTTATTTAAAATTGCTGACCGCTATACCGTTTTAAGAGACGGCAAAACAATCGGAAGCGGCGATATGCAGGATATGACGCATGACAGCATTATTCAAAAAATGATAGGAAGGGAAATAAAAATTGTAAGAAGAGCAAATGCATTGACGAATAACAATACGCTGTTGCGTGTAACCAGTCTTTCTTTGAAACATCCCTCAGGAAAAAATGATCTGCTGCTTAAGAATGTTTCTTTCACATTAA
>DATBFI010000645.1:0-6378 GCA_036558585.1 Chitinophagaceae bacterium | reverse complement strand
AATGCTTTTTAATGCATCTGCCTCACCAAAAAAATCAAGGAACGTATCACTGAACCTAAAAAGCGGAATGCTGCCCTGCACTTGTCCGCGAATGATCGGAACCATACCAATTCCACCGTCACTTCCGCCGGCAGACGTGGCTCGTGCTCCGAAAATTGATAAGCCCACCCTGATGCCTGCAATCGCTCCGCGCTCTTCAAACAAAAAGGAAATTAGCTGCGGCATGGGCACACCATCAGTAACAGTTTGCTTTGTAAACACCTGCTCAGCTCTGCTATCCAGTGGCTGAATGCGGCCTCGCAATCCGAGAGCCTGGAAAAGCAATTGTACCCGTTGCAATAATACTTCCGGATCAAATCCGGGAGTATTCCATCCGTAAGCTTCTTCAGCAAGTTTTGAAGGATCACTGAAAAGTGTTTTGAAATGATGATAGTTAACAGTGGCTCTTATATGTTCTACCTGGAAATTTTCGTGGTCTGCATCGAAATGCGGATAATCAATGATGTTGATGAGATGCAGCACTGCATAACTTATCGGGGATGTGCGTGCTAAATAATTCGTCAGCAAAAAATCAAAGAGTCGTCTTGGAAGTTCTTTATGAATTTGTGTTTTATCCACATAATCTGGAAAGGCAGAAAGTTTTTCCGGAAGATCATCGGCGAGAGCAACAATTGTTGTTACGAGATTATTTACTGACACCGCCAGCTCTGCAATGCGGGTAAGCATTGCAATCTCGTCTTCCCAAACTTCATTAGGCGCACCTGCTACAGCATCCAATTTTTGTACAAAATCTCCAAGGCCAAGTGTTGCCAGCCCAACATCATCCAGTCCCGGCGGCAACTCCCATCCCATGAGATTGATGAATGCCTTTGCTTCGGAAAGGTCATTTTGTATCTCTGCGAGATAGGAAAGCAATTCGCCGGTTGAGGCAGTTATCCTTTGCACTACACTATCGGCCATGGAATAAATTTTTTGTTATCGTCAAACTTGCATTTATCAAAATGAAAGACATCTGCTTTATCGCGCAGGTTTTTTGTGCGTATCTCCAGTGACTTCAAATATTCTTTCGCTTCTGTTTCAGGCATCCATTTGAGTATCACAGGTGCATCATCGGAGGGAAGGATTTGATTATTTTTAATCGCCTGCTTATTTTTATCCGCCTGCGCATCCCAAAAACTTATCCAGTTCAGATCCCCGGTTTCGGGCGTGTTCAATATGTTATCAGGCAGGAACAACAACCCTAAATGTTCTTCCCATAGCCTTTGCCTCAAAAGTTTGATAGCTGCATTTTTCGGCTGACCTGCGATACCATTATAGATAACGATATTCATTTCTAAATTCCGTCCCGGCTGGTGTTCCCGGTTGGGAAGCACATGCTGTGCTGTGCGGGTAAAAACTTCTTTGATTATCCCGGGAATGTCCGTAACGTCTTCAAGCGTTTCCCTGATGAGCTCCATTGTTTCCTTAAAATCAAAAATGAATTTGTACGCGATAAAAAGAATGGCCAGTAAGACCTTCAGATCAAACAATATTTCTTTGAAAATAAAAAAGAAGACATACCAGAAGGCATCCCACAGGAATTTACCAATATCATCGCCCAGCTTAAATTTTGAGATCACCCTGTCCATTATTGCACCTGTAACAAGCAGGTCGATCTCGTGATGATTCATAGACGTGCCATCGAGGTTGGCGCTGCCCACAGTTGCCCACGTATCATCAATGATCGCCATTTTACTGTGCACGTACACGGGCATGATCTGGAACTCTTTGTTGCTGCCGCTCCCAACGATCTCAGACCTGCTCCACATAGTATATGCTGCAAGCTTGTGTCCATTTGACTTCGCAACATTTTTTAATTGATTGATATTGTCCACATGCCTGTCGGGATAACCAGGCAGATCTGGTTTCACAGGCACAACAATGATGATTTCCAATTTTGGCTTTGAAGTATCTTTCATACGAAAGACGAGCGCATCAATGATATCGGGCGAAGTGAAATATTGGTTTTCGATATAAATAAAACGTTCTGCATTATGAATAGCGCGCTGGTAAGCTTCGAGTATTCCCGTTTCTCCGTGAGGCAAATTTTCATCGCCGGGCAGACTTGGATTGTAATTGGCAGCTGGCAAAGTACGCAATACCTGCACCGATGCGATGCTTGAATTTTCATCCCCAGTTTTTTCAGGAATATTGTCAGGCGTGAGCATGGTGAGCGGTTTCTTTGTTGACTTCCATACTGTAGCAAATGTTTTGTTGATCTGCGCGACAGCGGGTCCTTCTATTTGAACGCTTACATCATGATTTAATGAGCCTTTGTGCCGTGCATCGTGTATCGCATGCCGGATATCGCTATAATAATATTGCTTCAGCGGCGAGCCCATCAGTATTGCTTTCACGCCATCGAGTATGATCGCTTTGGAATGCAGCAGGCAAAAACCTTTTTTAAAATAAGCAGTCTTCACGATGGTATTTTGGAAAAACTCCTCCATCTCAGTAACAGTATCTTCGGCAGACAATGGCATATTGGTCATCATCACATTTACCGGCATTGCTGTTTTGTTTTTCAACACCTCCTCCAGGGTGGCTTCTTTCCCATCTTTGCAATTTGTGGATGGCGGATTGGATTCATTGAACTCTTCCCTGAACATGGAAATGAAGCCATTGTTAACATCAAAAAATAAACCCATCAGGTTTATTGATTGAGTGGCGTCTATTGCTGCCTGTGTAACGGCGGGAAACATAGCATCGCCATCAACAAGCTGTTTTATTTCATTTCCTTTAAAGAGAAATACCGGGTCGCCATTGGCAGGATTGAGCGTGGTATGATTTACCAGCCAGCCCTCCAGGCTGTTTTTGTGAATCTTAATTTCAGGAATTTCAAGTATGTTATCGGTTACGTCTTTTACCTCTTTTGATTCAAATAACAAGCGACCATTTGGAAGAGAGACCCGTACTACGATGTCAGGATTGCGGTCGATTGACCACAACCTGTAACTGTCTTCAGGATAAACAAACTGAAAGCTGCCATCAGTGCTTTCTACCACTCCTTTTTTCAAAACGTCATCCTCATTGAAAAAAGGGTCAAAATCCACAATGGTTACTGTCAGCCCTGTAATGCCTTCCCCTGTTTCGGCATCTGTGATACGTCCTTTTACACCTTGGTTTGGCATGAGCAGATTTGGTTATAATTCACCGCAATTTGTTTTTCTTCAGAGCTTGTTTAACTCAATTAAGGTTTGCAAAATTCTTTCTGTCATATTACGATTTTGAGTCTTGCTACAAATCTTAATGGACAGTATAAAAAGTAAATTCCAGGCTTAGCTTTTAATAAAAAAAATAAACCAATAAGCGAATGGTTGATGTACTGACTACAGAAATGAATTCTTTGGAGGCCGCAGAGTTATTCCCAGGACAAGATTCTGAAAAGAAAGTGCTATCAGTGGATTGGAACGATCCCCGGTTAGTTTCTCACTTAAAAATAAGGCAATATTTACAGTTGAACTATACTTTGCTGCGAAATTTTTCTTTTTTGATAGGACAAGCCGGGGAGGTTTCTATAGTGATCAAAGACTTATGAAAGAAAAGATCAGGTGTCCAGATGTAATATTGTCCTCACCACAAAAGAAAAAGAGTTACCGGAAAGTAACTCTTTTATATTCAGCACGACCTAACAAAAAGTTTTATTTTATAGAAGCTCAGGAGATTCGAGCGATACACAGTATTAAAATGAAATATTTATTTTCCAAGCCAAAAATCTATTTCTTTTTTATTGCTGCCGGAGGTGTACCAACTTTGCCACTTGTCGTTTCTGACCAAACCCTTCCATTTCGGTTTTGCATCTGTTTCCTTCCCTTTTTTGTTCGTTATTTTTGAACGATAAAAACGCCACCTGAAATGATGATAAACAGAAAGCATGTGAACAGCGTATGTTTCGGCAAGTTCCCTGTTACCGGTAATGATGTTAAGATTATCATCATTTGACTCGCTTGCCTTGTTACCCATATTGTGTGAACCGGTAATTAGTACTGGCTTCCTGCCAAAAGGATCGATCAGGATCGTTTTGCTATGAATAGTAACAAGTGGTGGTGGTAATTCGCTACTCCAAAATTTAAATTCTCCTTTAATGTTTGCAGGAGTAGTGATGGAAAGATCGCCTTTTTGTTTACTTCCTTTATTAACGAATTGAATAGTTGGATTTTTCTTGCCTCCCGGATCCGCATTGATAATGCCATGAATAAATAGCGGGTCCCTTTCTTTTGTTCTGTCATATATTTCTTTATACAAAACTGCAGATTGCAGGTTGCCCGGCTTAAACATTAAAAACAAAATACCATTCTTTGCATGTTTGATCAATGAAAGGGCCTCCTCCATATCTGCCCTATCCTTCGTAGGTGTAAACCATGTCTTAATATCAGAATGCTTGTTTTGCTTTACTGTTATATTAAAGTCTTTATAAGACTTACCATAGAGCCCCTTACCCTTCGTATCGCAATCCGCTTTGATCTTCTGCCATTCATCAAAATAATATGCAGCAACATCTTTATCATTAATGATTACAGCATTATTAACTTGTGTAAATAACCCATTGTGTGTCCAGTTTGTACTGCCGGTTAAAACTTTATAAGGCTTGAAGTCAGTTCCTTTTTTGTGCGCAAGGATCGCAAATTTATTATGAGCAAAATGCGGGGAGGACACAATGCGACGTGTAAGGTTTACTTTTTTTAGTTTTTTGGCGTTATCTTTTTGAGGATCGCCATCCTCACGACCAAATGCACCATTTGCTAAAATAACATTTGCCCTCTTTCCAAGTTCATTCAATTTTGAAATCAGAACAGGATCATTTAATTCATAAAGAGCAGCAAATAAATGAACATCACGTGTTCCGTTGGAATTTGGTTCATCTAAAATACTGTAGACAGCGTTGAGCAATTCCCCACCCATTAATTCTCTTAAAGGTGAATCCGGATCATTTAAATGGTCATCAAGTGATTTCTTCTTTTCCTTAGCGGGAAGTGTCATTAGCCGATTCGCCACGAACTGGGATGATACCAGGCCACGATTAAAAAAAGCATCCATGCCATCAGTAGCTATTGTTGCCCAGTTACTCCAATCGCTCGACTTTTTTTCATCCTTTACCAATTGCCCGTTTTTATAGATCATTGGTATAACTTTATAACGTACTGTTTCGCCGTTCTTCACTAAAAAGTCAGTCCACATGTATTTCTGAATGGGCCACATGGTGGTGTCATGGAATTCAAACTCCTTATGGTCTTCATCCTGAAATCCTACACTCGATTTTACCCAGTCGGAAAGTGCTTCGCTCTCTCCCTTTTTTTGACGAAGGATTGCAAAGCCCCAGCAGTCTTTAATTTTTGCCGGGTATCTCCATACGATTTCAGCATCGTCGCTGCTTGCGAATGCCTTTACGAGTATATTCTTTTTGACCATAAAGAATTATTTAAGTTTTTAAATAAGCCGAAAGAAAACTCTCTTCAATTTTTTAAACTAATGGCAAGAAGGTATCCGTGATAAATCAGGTGCGCTGCACAAGGTTCATAGATTTAGGTTATGCCGGCTATATAGGTTCTTTGTATTTGCAGTAACACTCCAATCGAGCTTAATTATTTTTTACAACTATACTTTTCCAGGCAAGTTATTACAATTAATGCTCCTTGTCAAGCGTAGTAGTACGTATTTTTAGCACGTATAAATACCGTCTTTATTATATTTTTCTTACCCTTGTTCCAAAAGCTTCTGCGGGATTCCTGATCAGCAATTGTTGTATATCATTATCAGTAAATCCTCTCTTCTTTATCAGAGGGATCAACTCTACGAAAATATTTGTGTAACCTGTAAAGGTTCCGCCATCTTTTTCTTCGGGTTTATACCATCCTGCATCATGCGATATCAAAACTTTGTTCAGCAATCCCGCCGATTTTAAATTAGCGATGAAGTTTGCATATTTTTCAAAATCGCCCCACCCAATCCCGTCGAGGCTAATCCATGCTCCCATTTTTCCTGCTTTTACATGCATAGTTTTATCATTCTCATTTTGTGCATGTGTCCACACAAATGCAGAGGGATGCACATTTGATTTTTGAAGCACTTCTATCTCCTCAAATGCCGGTACAGCAGGACCTGTATGGGAACAAATGGTTAAACCTGTTTGCAAATGGGTGACGGCTGCCGCCTTTACGATCTTCTGGTGAATCTCAGACAAATGTCCCGGGTCAACACTTATTTTAATAAAGCCTGGTTTTATTGTTGTGTCCTCAATTCCGTTTTCAAATTCATTAATCCATCGTTTAGCTATTTGTTCATATGTTTCCGTAAATGCCCACCCGGGTAAATATTTATTTTCCCTTGCCCCATAATAAC
>DATBFI010000644.1:0-6983 GCA_036558585.1 Chitinophagaceae bacterium | reverse complement strand
AACCTGCAATGACGAGTTTATTTGAAAAGTAAAATGGCCATTGCTTTTTATCGAACAATACAAACCAGAAAGGAAGTGTGGTGACAATAATGGCTGCAAGGCTGCTTGGCAAATATTGCTCTGCCCATGCAACGGAACCTGCACCGCCGAATAACATGAGTATTCCGCATATGGCATTTTTTTTCAATGATACAAAATCCGGTTGCGCTTCTCCCCGCCACAAACAGTATCCGTACAATACTAAACCGGCAAGTGAAAACCGTAAAGCCGACAAAACAAATGGCGGCATACTTTGAACACCAACCAGCAACGCCAGGTATGTAGAACCCCAAATGATATAGATGGCCGCGAATGCAAAAAAAATTTTCAATTTACTTTGCTCACTCATAACAATTCCTGTTAAGAGGTGCAAGTTCTCTCAATAATGATTTATTTACCTTTGAAATCTTGCTAAGTTTTGCCTATTGAAGCAACTTTTTGTAATGTATTTTAAGAGCTACAATTTGTAGTTTTGATGATCGTATGTTTGCTGATATCCACATATTGCATGCTTCGGACTTTTATCAAATTGCAGATTTCAAATGTCTTTGTGATGTTTGCTCTATAACACAACCTGAGTACAATACAAGTTTTTGCCTGTCGTTTATACGCAAAGGTTTTTTTGAATATCGTGTGTTTAATGGTAACCAGGAAGCACATGTTGGGCGGGTATTGATATCCAAACCAGGTTATGAGCATACAACAAGACATATAGATCAACAACCTGATGTAACCACTGTGTTTGAATTCAAAACAGATTTTTTTGAAACGCTTAAAGAATATTATACCGATTGCAGTTGGTTTTTAAAGAACAATGACATTCATTCCATCCTGCTCAATTGCAGTGTGGAAGCTGATTACATCCATCATCTCATCCTCAAAAGGGTGCAAAGCAAAAAAGCAGGCAGTTTGCATATAGATGAAATGGTGATCTCCCTGCTGGATGCCGTGATCAGCACGCTCGGCAATAAGCATGAAGTGTTATCAGTATCCGATAATCTTAAAAAATATCATTTGCTTACTATTGAAACAGCGCAGGAGTTTATACACCGGTCTTTTAGTGAGGACATTTCATTGCAGCAACTCGCGCAGCATTGCCATATAAGTCCTTTTCACTTCAGCCGGATTTTTAAAACTGTTTTAAATACGTCGCCTCATAAATATTTGCTTGGTGTTCGTTTACAACATGCAAAGATTTTAATTGCAACTTCACAAAAGGCAATTAGTGATATTGCTTTTGAATGCGGTTTTAGTAGCCTTGAATATTTTGCCACAGCATACAGGCAACAGTTTAAAGTAAGTCCTACACAACATCGCAAAGAACTCGCCTGACTTTTCTTAAGAAATTATTGGAACATTTATAGTTACTTCCTGCTTGATACGAAAATGATTTTATAAATACGACCGTTAGAGGGCGAAGAATCGGCTATTATAAATAGTTGATAAGAAATTTATATTCCCTGGAAGATGTTATGAGGCTAATTTGGTTTTTTAAGCAGCATAAAAAATACACTCGCTGTCTTGATTTTGTCGATCAATTTTTAACAAACTTTTTAAAATTTTTTAACCATTTATTTAAAGACCCTATATTTGGGCGCGAATTTCTAAAACTAACAGCACATGAGAAAAATTGTATGCCTACTTATTGTGGCACTGCTAACTCATTTAGCAGTATGGTCACAAACCCGTAACATTATCGGCAAGATTGTCGATCAAAACGGAGATCCCGTTCCCTACGCATCCATTAAGATTAAAAATTCCAATTCGGGCGTAGCCGCCGGCGCAGATGGATTTTTTAAAATATCAGCCAAAACGGGAGATATTTTAGAAGTGACTGCCGTGAATTTTCAAAGCACTGAATTTACCGTCAGTTCTCTTAATTCAATCAGCATTATTTTAACCAGGACAAGTAGTTCTTTAACTGATGTAGTAGTTACAACCGCATTGGGTATTCAAAGACAGGCTAAGTCTCTTGGTTATGCAACTGCAAAGGTGAATAATAAGGAAATTGTACAGGCAAAACCTATCAGTGTAGTAAATGGGTTAACAGGTAAAGTTTCCGGTTTGCAGATAAGTACAGTTAACAACGGTTTATTTGCTCCAACGCGTGTTACTTTACGTGGAAACAGGTCCCTCACAGGAAATAACCAGCCACTGATTGTTGTGGATGGTTCTATTTACTACAGTGATATAAACACTTTAAATCCTGAGGACATTAGCGACGTTACTGTTTTGAAAGGCTCAAGCGCCTCCGCAGTTTACGGATCTGATGCATCTAACGGTGTGTTGGTAATTACGACAAAGAAAGGTACGAGGGGGAAATCAAGTATCACTTTTGCTTCTACTGTACAAATTGAAAAGGTTTCTTATATGCCTGACTACCAAACAAGGTTCGGTTCTAACGGGGGCGAAGTATTTGTTGATGACTTTAATGATCTTTCAACATTTATTCCTTATGAAAATCAAAGTTATGGCCCTGAATATAATGGTAGGCCTGTTCCATTAGGACGTCCTGTTTCAGACGGAAGCGTGCTAATGGTACCGTACAGTGCAGTACCAAATCAGAAAAAAGACTTTTTTAATACAGGCACTACATATCAGCAGAATCTTTCCTTCCAGTCCGGTGACGAGAATGGAAGTTTCTACCTGTCAATGCAGGATATCGTAAGTAAAGCAATTATGCCGAAAGACGAAGGCAGAAGAGATATTTTTCGAATAGGTGGCACAAAGAGATATGGTATGTTTTCGGCCAATTATTCATTAGCCTATACTTATAAATATACCAATTACACCAGTACTTTTGATGCTTACCAAAACATGATAGAAACGCCTACACTGATCCCTCTTAATGATTTAAAAGACTGGCAGCATAATAAATTCGCAGATCCAAACGGGTACTTTAATGACTATTATCCCAATCCATGGCAAACCATTGATGAATACAGAAGTTATAATACAGAACATCATGTAATAGGTAATGTACAGTTAAACGTAAGGCCATTTAAATGGTTGAACCTTTCTTACCGTGCATCCGTAGATAATACAAGCGGCCGGTTCGAATATAAAGGATTGGAAATTAAATACAGCCAATATGCCCTGACAGATACCAGGGTCGTTTATTCGAACCCTGATGGGACGGGAGTAGACACTGTCTCAGAATCGGCTAAATACATAGCAGTGTCCGATAATCCACATCCGGCATCTTACCAAACCGCGGATGGTAATATTCTTTTATTCAGTTCAGATTTCCTCGCGTCGTTTAATACCAATTTTTATAAAGATTTTGAATTGAATAGTACAATAGGGATGACTTACCTCGATAATAAAATAAATTATACTCCGATCAACAATAATTTTGGTATCAATAATGCCAGTGGTAATTTAAATTTCCCTCCGTATAATACTGCAAACTATTCCGGTGTTGCAGATCTAAGCGGCCAATATCTTTCGGAAGCACGTAAGCAAGGCTTTTTTGGGGAAGCACAGGTAGGATATAAAGGCATGGCTTATGTTCATGGTTCTTTCAGAACAGATATTGATTCAAGGCTTTCGAAAGACAACAGGTACATTCCATATTATGATATCGATGGTTCAGTTGTGTTGACTGAAATGATAAAGGCATTAAAAAGCAGTAATGTTATAAATTATGCCAAGATAAGGTATGCTCATTCTTTGACAGGAAATGTATCAGCCTTAGCAAATGGTTCCCAATACATTGCTTTTGGTTCTTATGCAACAGTACCCACTTATACGGCAGCTGATGGCTTCCCTTACAGTGCTTCAGGTATTTCAGGATATGGAGTTAATACAACTATAGCAAATCCCAATATCAAACCTGAAAAGGTAACAGAAGATGAAATAGGTCTTGATTTGGGTTTTCTGAAAGACAGGATCACTTTGGGTGCATCTGTTTACAAAGCAGTAACAACTGACGGAATTGTGTATGCGCAGGTTGCACGTTCATCCGGATTTACGCAGGCATTAGTAAATGCAGCAAAAACTGAAAACAAAGGCCTTGAACTTGATTTACATGTAAATATTATCAAATCAAAAAATACTACATGGAATGTTGGTGTTAACTGGACACACAACGAAAGTAAAGTATTAGGTATAACAGGAGATGTTAAGTCTCTTGCGTTGTCAGGCGCTAACCCCAACTCTTTTGCAGTAGTTGGGCAACCTTATCCGGTTATTGAAACTTACGATTGGGCCAGAGATTCTGCAAGCGGCAAAGTAATAGTAGATGCTATTACCGGGTTGCCTAAGAGGAGCAGCAGTTTATCCATTTTTGGACAGGCAAATCCTAAAGATATTATAGGTCTAACCAGTACAGTGACCTGGAAAAATTTCACTTTCTCAGCAACTGCTGATTACCGGGGAGGTCACAAAATTTATAACGTGATTGCTAACATTATGGATCATAGCGGCGTTGGTTCTACTACTGCTGTTGCCGGTCGTCAGCCTTTTGTTTTCCCCAATTCCGTTTATTTGGATAATGGCAAATACGTTGACAACACAAACATTAATGTAAACGATGGCAACTTTAATTTCTGGCCTACATTATACAGAAGCGTTGGTGCAAATTATGTTGTAAGCGCTGCGGCCTGGAAATTAAGAGAAGTAGTTATAAGTTATAATTTTCCCCAAAATTGGGTAGCACCTGCTAAAATTGTCAAAAACGCCAGCTTATCCGTTTCTGGTCGCAATTTAATTATGTTAAGACCTTCTACTAATAAGTGGACTGATCCCGAATTTAATGAAGACAATGGCAATGATGTGGGTAGAACATCGGAAGGGCAAGCTCCCCCTACAAGAATTTTCAGTGCGACATTATCAGTAACATTCTAATTTTTAAAAGGGAAAAAAATGACAACTATATATAAACAAAAGATAAAAGCCGGTCTTATCTTCCTGATCAGTGCTGGCTTGATAACAACGATGGGTTGCAAAAAGGGGACATTTGATATAAATGATACCAGTCCCAATGCACCCTCAACAGTGCCTCCGAAATATGCTCTTTCTGCCGCATTAAAAAATACCGCTTCTTTGATGTTGGGCGGAAGCGGAGATTTTATTGGAAACTGGATGGGCTATTGGGCACAGAGCGGGGATTACACTCCAAGTACTACTTATGTTTTGTACCAGCTTACTTCGGACAGTTATACTCCTAACTGGGATGCAGCATATCTCAATCTTGAAAACTACAAGTTAATAGAAAACGCAGGAACAGCAGATCCAACATTAGGAAATTACAAGGCAGCAGCTATGATCATGCAGTCTTTTGTTTTCCAGCGTATCGTTGATCTTTATAATAATGCACCTTATACTGATGCTTTAACTAACACGAATTTTACGCCTCCTTACACAGATGCTGGAGATATTTATAAAAATCTTGTTAGCAGGATCGACTCCGCCATTCTGTTAATTAATAACCCGGATCCGAATGCCGAGGCCTTTGATGATTATGATGTAATGTTTGGAGGCGATATGGAGATGTGGAGAAAATTTGCCAATACTTTAAAATTGAAGATCCTGATGCGCCAAACTCAAACATCAGGTGGCCCCGCTTATATTCAGTCGGAGCTAAGCGGTCTTACCGCCGATGACTTTCTTGATGCAGGTGAGGATGCAGGGATCAATCCAGGGTACTCTACGGCTGCTGACAATCAGCTAAGCCCTTTATATGCAGACATCGGATATACTGCTGCGGGAGCACAAGCAGGTAATAATATTTATTTCAGAGCTAACAGTTATGCGGTTAAGTTTTATTATGATAATCACGATCCTCGCGTAAATTATTTTTATGAAGTAAAAGATGACGGCCTCGTACATGGCAGGAATTACGGAAGTTCCTTGCTGGAGCATAATACAAATATCTCGGGAGTAAATGGAGTGGGTGTTGTTCAAGACCCGGGCCAGGATGCCGTTATTTTACCAGCTTTTGAAAGTTTATTCCTTCAGGCGGAAGCAATTCAACGCACTTATTTGAGTGGAGATGCGAATACCACATATCAAGGCGCTGTTACGGAATCCTTCCGTATGCTTGGGGTTACCGATTACGACTCCGAAGCTACTGCTTACACAGCACAGACAAATAACAACACAAATTTTGCATCATCTTCAAACAAAATTCAAACAATTATTATTCAAAAATGGGCAGCCTGCAATGCGTTTGATCCTCTGGAATCTTACAGCGACTGGAGAAGATTAAAAATACCTGCAAATCTCCCTGTTTCTGTTTACCCTGGTAATACCGCAACACATATTCCATACCGGTTGGAATATCCTACCAGCGAACAGAGCTATAATGCTGCAAATGTGAACAGCCAGGGAAACATTGATATAATGAGCTCCAAAATTTTTTGGATGCCTTAATCTCGAACTTTAAAAATTATGACAGAAATGAAAAAATTATCAATATTTATTATAGTCTTATCCTTCTTTGCTACAGGATGTTTAAAAGATGATCCTAATGTGGATTTTAGCAATTTAGGTACTGTAGTACAAATGCCTTATAGCGGAAAAGGTTTTTTTGCACAAGATGCCGTTACCGATGCCGCTGATACTATTGTTAAAACTTTTACCATCAACATTGCTTCTACTTACCCTTTGAACAAGGATTTAAATGTTACCGTAGGGACAGATAACTCTTTAGTTGATGAATATAATGCTTATGATCCGGCAGTGCATTATGAAGCAATGCCAGACTCTGCTTATTCGTTTAATGAAACTACTATAACTATTCCTGCAGGTTCCCGGTTGGATACTTTACAGGTTACATTTTATAAAACAAAGTTAGATCCCTCAAAAAGTTACCTGTTGCCAATAAGTATTAAAGATGCTTCTGGTGAAACAATCAGCGGTAACATGAGTGTTCACTACTATCATTTTATTGGTAATCCTATTGCCGGAAGTTACAGCTGGGAATGGATCAGATACAATGC
>DATBFI010000643.1:0-4182 GCA_036558585.1 Chitinophagaceae bacterium | reverse complement strand
CGCTAAAGCCTACAAGCAACGGAGGCGAAGTAACGATAACCACATCAAATTTTCCCTTCACCTTGAACAGGCCAGCCCACATGGAGGATAACATAAAAGAGAGATATCCCCGGGTACGTCCTGTAAAATTTTTATTATACGATTCTGAAACATGGCAACGCCATACGGTGATCTTTCCCTGTTGCTTTTTTTTAAAACAAAACCCTTTATACTCCGCTCTTTTTTCACTGCCATTTGCATGTATCATACCACCAAGAACAACGACATTGTGTCCATCCTGTGTCCAGTAACGTGAAAGCTCATTCCATCGCGAGCCGCCAGGATCATCTTTCTCTAAAAAATATTGATGTAATATCAAAATATTCATTGCCTCAGCCATTAATTTGAAACTCAGTAAGAATAGTATTATGTGCTGATCGAAAAATTTTTACCTCTGAAATTTCTTTTTGTCCATACAGATTTGAAGTATAGGCTGTTTCATTTTCAACTGTGTTGTTATTATTTTTTTCATCGATGCTTTTAAATGAAACAGGCAGATGATCACCTGGCAAATGCCACAATTGTTTCATTGCAATTGAAGGCGGCTTATTTATAACCCTGTCTTTAATGATCCAAAGCGGTTGACCCTTTTGTTTAATTACTTCTCTTTTATGAAGAATGTTTTTATCCACATAATGAAACGCAGAAATGGTTCCTTCAAACCTGTACTCGTTTTGTACTTCATAAAGTTTAACATCAACACACTGGCTCCAGTGATACCAGATAAATCTTTGCCCTTTTAACATCTGGTCATATCCATTAAGCATAACAGTATTATGAGACGACGTGCCGGCGAAATATTTTGAAGTCCTTTTGTCGGTATTATATTTATAACTGCCTGCATCTGTTAAAACATTCACCCCTTTATGCCATATATCAAGATGGAGGTTATCTGCCTGGGATGGCCGGTCTTTATGTTTGCCGCACCTGATAAAACTTAAAGAATTCTTTTCGCGGATAACATAATATCCTCCCGTTTTAAACTCATATAATCCATCAATAATTTTTTCCTCATTTTGCGAAGCAGGTTTAAGATCATACCAATATGTGTCCTCATACTTTTGATCTATATCAATATTAATATTGAGCGTGTTTGCAAGAGCCTGGAGCTGCGGCCTGTAGTCCCTGAAGTGTGTATCATTGAAAGGAAAAAAAAGAGCTCCGTCATTCGCACCATAATTGGGCAACCAGCCATTGCTGTCATTCATACAAACACGTAAAAAATGAAGCGATTTCTTTGCGCGCTCATAAACAACCGGCGTAAGCCGTTCACTATTTTTTTCTGCCAATGCAATTGCCCATGTTAATAATTGAATTACTACCCGGTGGTAATTCATAGAGAATTGCAGGTAGGTCCCGTCTTCATATACCTGATGGGCGATCTCCTGTTCAAACCAATGCTTCCCTTTTTTTTTCCATTGGGCGGCGTTTGGAAATATAGGAAATAGTAATCCAACTACGTAAAGTGCCAGGGTTTCTGTAATCGCATGATTGTTACGAACAGCTACTCTTGAAAAGTGAATGTTTTTATAAACATGATGCATTTGCCAATAAACAGCATACTGAATTTTACTGAAAACTTCTTCTGTCAAATAAGGTGAGTTCCTATAATAGTATAATGCAAATATCCAGTTGAGTATTCGTAAAGATATTTCCTGGCTGCAAACATAATTAGGTCCGCTGTTAACCGGGTTATTTTCTATCCACGATAAAATTTCATCAAACACGATTGACGCGCAATCCTGGTTAAAATGATAATCATACCTGATGATATTATACAGAAAACAAAACCTTGATTTTTCCCAAACATATTTTATGTCACCAGCTTCTGTTTCAAAATCCCGTATTTCTGTCCAGTGTTTTTGTACGTCATAAACATACCCCGTGTCCGGATTGGTTATCCAGTTATAATCTTTACCGATGTTAAAAGTTGTACTGTTGAAAAACACAAATTTGCCGGCGGTATAATTATCAAACCATTCTTTTAAAGTAACAGAAGGTTTTTTTTCAAACGATATGGTTTCTTTTGAGTCGAAAAAAAAATTGCCTGCTTTTTCTTTCCATTCATTTAATGATATGTATTGCTTAAAGCGAGGCGATTGAGGAAATTTTTTCTTTAATAAACCTGAGCGTTTTAAAAATTCATGTTTAATTCTAAAGCTTGCATAACGCCAACCCATGTTCTTCACAAGGTTAACGCTGTTCTTAACATTCAAGATTACACCATGCATTTTTTAATTGTTTGACCGCAAAAATTTCTAACAGCGCATTTACAATTCTTTCTGCCGTTTTGCCATCCCATAGCGGCGGAATTTTTCCTGTCTTCCATTTGTTTTCAAACAATTTATTTAATGCCGGTTTTATTGCCGCAGGATTGGTGCCGATCAATTCATTCGTCCCGATTGAGCAGGTTTCAGGCCGTTCGGTACTATCTCTTAAAGTGATACATGGAATATTCATTACTGTTGTTTCTTCTGTGATTCCGCCTGAATCTGTAATGACTGCTTTGGAATGTTTAACAAGATAATTGAATGCAAGATAGCTTAATGGTTCGGTTAAATATAAGTTAGCAGCTTTAATGCCAATATGCTGTAATAATCTATTTGTACGTGGATGAACAGGAAAAATTATCGGAATGTTTTTAGCAGAATCAATAATATTCTCGAGGAGCAATTTTAAATTTTTTCCATCGTCAACATTGGCAGGACGATGAAGCGTCAATACCAGGTAATTTTTTTCTTTGAGGAAAGCTGTTTTCCATATTTCAGGCTGCTTGAACCTCGGCATGTGTTTATATAAGGTATCGATCATTGTATTGCCCACAAAAAATATTCTTTCATCTTCAATTCCCACCTTTCTTAAATTTTGATTTGCTGTTTCAGATGTTGTAAAAAAATAATCTGCTATACAATCTGTAACCATCCGGTTTATCTCCTCCGGCATGGTAAGATCTCCTGAACGAATACCGCCTTCTACATGTGCTACCCGTATGTTATGCATTTTTTTTGCGGTGATGGAACAAGCCATTGTTGAAGTAACATCACCAACAACCAATACAAGGTCCGGTTTTTTTTCCAGCAGCACTTTTTCATAACCAATCATAATTGCGGCTGTTTGTTCTGCCTGCGTGCCTCCACCTGCTTCAAGGTTTATATCGGGTTTGGGTATTTCAAGTTCTTCAAAAAAACTGCCGCTCATATTTTTATCATAATGCTGGCCTGTATGTATAAGCCTGTAACATATATCAAAATCCTTTTGTTGAACTTTTTTAATTCTTTCTGTAATTGGAGCGATTTTCATAAAATTAGGCCGGACGCCTGCTACAATATCTATTTCCATTAATCATGCCTTGGTTTATTTTTGAAAAATATGTATGGATCTTTTAAAGGAAGGTTCATCCGATGCGTGCTTCGTTCTGTTAAAAGTCGAATTGAGGTTATTTAATTGAGTACGCACTGCGGATTTGTTGTTAGCTTTTCCTGATATTTTCTTAATTCGTATCTCAATTTAATAAACGAATGTTTTCAGCCAAAATTTTTCCAAAAGCATTTAATTTTCTCCTCATTTTTGTGAGCCCATATTAATAAAGAGTCAAGATTTTAGTAGCCGAAAGTGATCTTATAAATTTGACGTATAGCATGCCAGCATATTAATTTATTGTTATCCAGCTTTTATTTTTTAAACTCTCAATTGCAGCAAAACTTGCCCTTGCAGTATTTATAAGTTCATTAAAAGGTATCAGCGAAGGACCACCGTTTTCCAACCGTTCTTTTAGTAATTCAAATTGAGCTGCATGGCCTTTATCAATTTTTGTTCTGAGGTTTGAAAAATTCTTAAATCCATAACCTGTTGTTATTTTAAAATTATCAAGGATGATCGTTTTTTCCCGGAAGTAAACTTCTATTCTTTCTTTGGAATAATTTTTTGAACCATTCGAAAAGTAATTAATGATCCCTGTGCTCCCGTTTTCATACTTTAATAAAACAGAAGCATTATCTGTATTTTCTTTAGGATGATTGCCCAGTGCATTCATGCAAACTTCTTTCACCTCACTTCCGGTGATAAAGCTTATTAAATCGATATAATGACATGCCTCACCGATGATCCTTCCGCCCCCCGATCGGAGATCGTGCACCCAGGAAT
>DATBFI010000642.1:0-9859 GCA_036558585.1 Chitinophagaceae bacterium | reverse complement strand
AGATGAGTAATTGTATAAAAGCTTTATCCACAAAAAATTTTCGCAGAAGCCAACGGCGGTATATCGAAGAAAATTTTTTAGTGGATAAAATATTCAAAGTTCAAATGAGGAAAAGTGTTCTCGAATTACTAAACCTATACAAGTGCGACGCAAGAAAGTCTCACTAATGTAAAAAAGCTCGCTAAAAAAAACCAATTCAAAATATAATTATCATGAAAAATTCACGCAGAGATTTTATCAAAAAAACCGCCATGACAGGTGCAGTTACCTATTTAGGCGGTCTTGGTTTCAGTGCCTCAAGTTATAAAAGGATCGTTGGCGCGAATGACCGCGTAAATGTAGGTATAGTTGGCTTTTCCGACCGCCATAAGGATGCGCATATACCATGTTTCATGAACCTGTATAAGGAATTCAATTTTGATGTAATTGCGGTGAGTGATATCTGGAAAAACCGGAGAGAAGAGGGGGTAGCAACATGGAAAGAAAAATTAGGACACGATATCAAAGCTTGCGTAAACAACGATGCCTTATACGCGATAAAAGATCTGGACGCTGTTTTTATGAGTACAGCAGATTTTCAACATGCATACCATACTGTTGAGGCAGTAAAAGCAGGAAAAGATATTTATGCGGAAAAACCTCTGGCAGAAACAATGGAAGATGCACGTGCTGTGCTTAAGGCAGTGAAAGAATCTGACAGAATTGTTCAGATCGGCTCACAAAGAAGGAGTGGAGAAAATTACCAGGCAGCTTACGATTTTATAAAATCCGGAAAGTTTGGACCTATCGTAATGGTTGAATTAACGTGGAATGTAAATCAGCCCGGCCGCTGGCGCAGACCTGCACTCGTGCAACAATTAAGGGAAGAAGATACAGACTGGAAAAGATTTTTAATAAACCGGCCTCATGAAGATTTTAATGCCAGGCATTATCTGGAATTTCGTTTGTTCTGGCCTTATTCATCAGGGATTCCGGGGCAATGGATGTGTCACCAGATCGATACCGTGCATTGGTTTACTGGTTTGCCACATCCACGCAGTGTTGCCGTTAACGGTGGCATTTATGTGTGGAAAGACGGACGAAAAAATGCCGATACACTTACTGCCGTTTTTGATTATGGCCCGTTGGATGATTTGAGCAGCGGCTTCCAGGTGGTATTTACATCAAGGCAAACAAATTCTGCAGGTGATGTAAAAGAAATTTATTATTCCAACGCAGGTACATTAAATCTTGATACAAATAAAATAACCCCGGAAGGTGGCCTCATTGAACAATATGCAACAGCGATGAGCATGAAGCCAAATCTCTTGCCTGAATTATCTTTAAATGATACAACCAAAACCGCATCTGCCCCTTCAACTGTTGTGACAACAGCTAACACAGGCGGTGATCCACTTACGCAGGCACATATACGTAACTGGATGGAATGTGTGCGCAGCCGCAAACAACCTAATGCAACGATTGAAGCAGGATACAATCACTCTGTTGCAGTTATCATGACCAATGCTGCCTACCGCACAGGAGAGAAGGTAACATTTGATGAAAAGAAACAGGAGGTAATGGCAGGAGGAAAAGTGTTTAAGTTAGGGCTTGTCTGACCCCGTTCGATCAGGCAGGCGTGCCGGAACGGACATAAATGATGCAGTCGGGCATGCTGCATGAAATGTTCAGAAACAATGTTTATTTGCAGCTCAAAATTTTTTCATTTGTATAAATAGTAAAGCTCTTCAGAAGGAAGAGCTTTACTCATTTATTTACATGATTGTTTATTCTTTTATCGCCGCAATACCCGGCAATTCTTTTCCTTCGAAATATTCAAGCATTGCGCCACCACCTGTGGATACATAACTTACTTTATCTGCATAGCCAAATTGATTTACCGCAGAAACGCTGTCGCCACCGCCTACCAATGAAAACGCACCATGCTGTGTGGCTTCCGCTATAGCTGTAGCAATACATTTTGTTCCGTGTTGAAATTTTTCCATTTCAAATACACCCATTGGGCCATTCCATAAAATTGTTTTGGAATGATGGATAACCTTTGTAAATGTATCGATAGCCATTTGCCCGATATCCAATCCCATCCAACCTTCGGGTATGTTGTTGCTTAATGATCCGGATATGCTTGCATCGGCAGCGAACTTGTCCGCAATAATAGAATCAGCAGGCAGATGAATACAAACACCTTTTGCTTCAGCCTTCCTCAATAAATCTTTCGCTGTATTCAAACGATCATCCTCGCACAAAGAAGTGCCTATTTCACCACCCTGTGCTTTAAAGAATGTATAAGCCATACCTCCGCCAATAATTATATCGGTTGCTCTTTCCAATAAGTTTTCAATGATGAGAATTTTGTCAGATACTTTGGCACCACCAAGGATGGCAGTAAATGGTTTTTTTGAATTATGCAAAACTTTCTTCGCGCTTTCAACTTCGCCCTCCATCAGCAGGCCAAACATCTTTTTATCGCCGGGAAAGAATTTTGCGATGACTGCCGTTGATGCATGCGCACGATGCGCGGTTCCAAACGCATCATTTACATACACGTCACCAAGCTTTGAAAGTTTTTCTGCAAATCCTTCATCGCCTTTTTCTTCCTGTTTATAAAAGCGAAGATTTTCTAATAATAATACCTGTCCGGGTTTTAATGCAGCAGCCTTATCAATAGCTTCCTGCCCTATACAATCATTTGCAAACTGCGCTTCAGCGCCGCCAAGCAATTCACTTAAATGTTTTACAAGGTGTTTTAAAGAATATTTATCTTCCGGCCCCTCTTTGGGACGACCCAGGTGACTCATCAGGATAACGCTGCCGCCATCACCTAAAATTTTTTTGATGGTAGGAACAGCTGCCCGCATTCTTGTATCGTCTGTAATTTCAAGAGTTTTTTTATCAAGGGGTACATTGAAATCAACACGTATCAGTGCTTTTTCATTGGCGAAGTTGTGGCTGGATAATTTGCTCATCTGATAAAATTTATATGTCAAAAAATTTTAGCTATAGTGGCTTCAGTATTTATTAGCTCTTCTGGTGCAACCAATAATTTATTTGAGAGATCACTTTTAATTTTTTATTTGAACAGTTACCAATTCGCAGCCAGATAATTTTCGGCGGTGCATTTAAGCATTGCTGCAATTCCGGAAAGTCTCTATCCTTTGTTACCAGGATTACAGTACCCTCATTTTTTGCCTTTAAAAAAATAATTTCATCCTGTTCAGTATTTAATGATAATTCATAACTGGATAGGGAGATGATTTTATAAGTTTTAGAAATCCATTCGCAATTTGTGGAGAAAACTGCATATCAAGCCATAAAACAATTTGTTTATGTTGCATTTATAATAATTGTATTATCCATTTTTAGTGCAGCATATAACAATGCAGCTTTAATATCATCTTCTTCAAGAGCTGGATGCTCCTCAAGTATCTCCAGGTGCGTCATCCCGGTTGATAAAAGTTCCAAAATATCTTTTACGGAAAAACGCATTCCCCTAATAGTAGGCCGTCCACCCATTAGACCCGGAATGTGTGTGATTCTTTTAAGTAACTCTGTTTCCATAAAAATATTTTTGTCTTCAAATTTAAAATAAAAACCGCTGAGCAACTAAGACGAAGAGAAAACAAATTATTAATTAATTCTCGACATCTTTGCGTCTCGGCGGTATTACTGCTTGATTAAAGAACAAAGCTACTAAGTAAGTGACCGAAAATATTCACAATACAGCCTGCACTAAGTTTGATAACAGTGTTACTGACAGACAAAACAACTATTTGCTTACTTCATTCAGCGCCGGCTCCTCTTTTGCTATCAATTTTGCAAAATATTTTACCGTTCGCACCAACTGGCTTGCATAGCTCATTTCATTATCATACCAGCTTACAGTTTTTATAAGTTGCTGATCACCCACGGTCAGAACTTTTGTTTGAGTTGCGTCAAAAAGTGAACCATAAGTCATTCCGATTATATCACTACTTACAATCTCATCCTCAGTGTAACCATAGCTTTCATTGTTAGCGGCTTTCATGGCAGCATTTACTTCCTCAACGGTTACTTTTTTGCGCAAAATGGTTGTTAACTCGGTTGATGAACCTGTAATAGTTGGAACACGTTGTGCAGTGCCGTCCATTTTGCCTTTTAAATTTGGCAGCACCAAACCAATTGCCTTTGCAGCACCGGTAGTATTGGGGACAATATTTACAGCTGCGGCTCTTGCACGGCGCAAATCACCTTTTGCATGCGGAGAATCCTGTGTATTCTGATCATTGGTATAGGCATGAATGGTTGTCATTAAACCTGCAACAATTCCAAACTGTTTATCCAAAACATCGGCCATGGGTGCCAAACAATTTGTGGTGCAGGATGCGCAACTGATAACCGTTTCACTTCCATCAAGTATGTTGTGATTCACGTTGAACACAATTGTTTTTAAATCGCCGGTTGCCGGTGCAGAGATTACAACACGCTTAGCGCCTGCTTTTAGATGCGCTTCGGATTTTGTTTTATCAGTAAAAAAGCCGGTGCACTCCAATACTACATCAACGTTGTGCTGACCCCAGGGAATGTCGGCAGGATTTTTTTGTGCATAAATCTTTATTTCTTCTCCATTAACAATGATGGAATTTTCAGAAAATTTTACGTCTTCATTAAACCGGCCCTGAGCACTATCATATTTTAAAAGATGCGCAAGTACCTTGGGACTAGTCAAATCATTTATCGCCACTACTTCAATTCCGTCCATATTGTAGATTTGACGATACACCAATCGGCCTATACGTCCAAACCCGTTGATAGCAACTTTTACGGTGTTCATATTTGTAATATTTAAGTTTTAAAAACGTTTGCGAATTTACAAGTATTGATGTGAAATAAAACTATAATTTTTAGGAATCAAACAGCAATACTGTTATTAAACTTTATTTGCGCCTGCCTGCCGGAACGCATGGCAGCAGCAGATTTCAGGAAAAAGAGGTTCATTGCATAAGTAACCACATGCAAAAAGATTTTGCCGAAATCGAAATCGCCGCTATTTTTGCGCTCCTGTTTTAAAGGCCGGTTCGTCTATCGGCTAGGACATCTCCCTTTCACGGAGGAAAGACGGGTTCGATTCCCGTACCGGCTACAAAGGTAAAAGTTGCAAACCAGCGACTTACAGAAAACTCAAAAATTTGGGTCGTACAGTAAGTCAAAACAACCAGAAGTCAACGTTTGTTAGGAGAATAAATCAATATTCTAACATGTTGACTTCTTCTTTTTATAAGCCGGCGAAACTATACTCCCTAAATCTTGTATAAAGTATGACGATAAGCGTCCTATGAAAACTACGGTGCAACAATTTACCAGGCTACTCCATGAAAGAACGAAAAGTAATTTATTTTCATAAGCGAAAAGTAAAGAACAGAATCATTAGTTTTAATTGTTTTGAAATAACCAATTAAAAACATACACCAATGAAAAAGACATTCACTTCTCTTGTTTGCTGCGTATTGTTTTTTGTTGCGTCTGCACAGTCTGTAGATCCATCTAAAGACTGGAAATTTGGAATAGCACTCTGGACATTTCATACGGGAACTTTTTCACAGGCGCTTGACAAGGTTGACAGTGCAGGACTAAAATATATCGAGCCAAATAATTTTACAAAAACGCTTCCTGAGTTGAATGATTCATCGCTGATGCAATTATCTCCTGCAGGAATTCAAAAACTGAAATCACTGATCGGGCAAAGAGGATTGATTTGCAAATCGGTTTACGTAGCAGGTGGTAATGATATCAACTCATGGAAAAAGCAATTTGAGATGGCGAAGCAATTGGGCGTTGAATTTATTACAACAGAACCGCCATTGAATATGTGGGATAGTATAGATAGTCTTGCAGGCTTGTACGGGATCAAAGTGGCTATTCATGAACACTGGCAGGGCATGAGTCATTACTGGGATCCTGACACAACATTGATGGCTTTAAAAGGTCATCCCAACTTTGGTGTATGCGCTGATCTTGGTCATTGGCCAAAAAGTGGCATCAATCCTTTGGATGCAGTAAAGAAACTGAGCGGACATATTATTGCCATTCATTTAAAAGATATAGCTGCCTACAATAATCCCAAATTGGTTGATGTTCCTGTTGGAACAGGTGTAGTAGATTTTCCTGCCATTTTTCGCGAATTAAAAAAACAAGGCTTCAAAGGTTATATTTATATCGAACGTGATGCAACAGATCAACCAAGCAATCTGCCTTCCGTTATACAGGAGGTAAAATATTATAATGAACAGGTGCGAAAGTTGTAAAAAAATAATCATTATTAAAGCACAAATTGTTTCATGGGTACTGAATGATTGTATTGTTGTGCAAAAAGAAATATTTTAACTGTCCATCTACAAACCTTAAAGCGATTTTTAAATCTTCTTCGCAAATAATTTTATAATGTCCATGTGCTCTGCCAGAACAACGAGAAGTGAGTGACGCAATATTCATCGGAGCGGGGTTTGGAGAGATAGCATTCCTAAAAATTTGCTTCAAAAATTATTTTTTAAGCCGGCGGTTCTCTTGCCTGAACTGGTACAATAAACAGAACTGTATAAAATTCAATAGTAACATGAAATTGAAACACTTTTTAAAATCACATAAACAATCAATCATGAAAAAGATAAGTTTATTTGCAGGCTTATTCTGTCTGCTGTTATCAATAAATGTACATGCACAGTCAAAAACCGGTGCTGATTATTTTGCCGGTAAATGGAGTGTGCTGGTAAAAGGCACTCCAAACGGAGACGCTAAAATGGTTTTTGTTCTTGAAAAGAAAGACACAACTATGACTGGTGTAGTGCAAGACACTACAGGCCAGGAAATATCAAAGATTTCGAGTGTAGAGTTAAAGGATACCACAATAACTGTTTATTTTAATGCACAAGGATATGATGTGAATGTTGTAATGAACAAAAAAGATGACGACCATGTAACCGGAAGCCTGATGAGTATGTTTGATGCGGAAGGTGAACGTGTAAAAGAAGCAAAAAAAGATAATTAATACGGAGCGGCAGATTACATTGCTTTCTTCGATACTTCATGTTGTAATCATTCAAAATAACTTACATAATTCTGTTGGTTGTCGCATTTTAAAAATTTCTTTTTCGTGAAATAGTTTGTTTTATCAAAAAATACTGTCGGTAAGAAAACGTATTATTACAATAAATATCCGGGCTATGAAAAAATTACAACGCTACCAGTTCCTGCTGACTGCAGTAAATGTTTTGACGATGATATTCATTTCCTCAGCAACGGCATGTACTGCCCAATCCACGCCACGTCAATCATTGCTTGCGCTTTCCAAAACAGATCATACACTGGCGATCGTCGATCCCGTTGCATTAAATGTTATTGCCCGCATTCCTGTTGGCAGTGATCCGCATGAAGTGATTGCCTCTTCAGACGGAAAGACAGCGTATGTTACAATTTATGGCGGGGGTAGCTTGCATGAACTAAACGTGATTGATCTCGTTGCACAAAAACCTTTAACCAACGTTGATACAAGACCGCTGTTTGGCCCACATGGTCTCACGTTCGTGAATGGGAAAGCATGGTTTACTGCTGAAGGTTCTAAAGCTGTGGGCAGTTACGACCCCATAAGCGGCAAAATAGACTGGAGCATGGGAACAGGCGAGGACAGAACACATATGATATACGTTACGGCTGATGCAAAGAAAATTTACACGACAAATGTTTCTTCCGGAACGGTGAGCATTCTTATGGATACACTGATACAGCCGGGAAGAATGGCGCCCCCGGGTGCCAGGCCGCATGAAGATTGGATCCAAACTATTGTTCCAACTGCCAGGGGTTCTGAGGGATTTGATGTATCGCCCGACAGCAATGAGTTGTGGACCGCCTCAAGTGAGGATGGCACCATTTCCATCATCGATCTCAGAGCAAAAAAATTAGCGACGAAAATTGATGCAAAGGTTACAGGAGCCAACCGGCTGAAGTTTACACCCGATGGGAAGATGGTATTCATTTCGAGTCTTCAATCAGGCGAGCTCATAATTTATGATGCTAAATCACGCAAAGAAATAAAACGGCTGAAGATCGGTCGTGGAGCGGCAGGTATTTTGATGGACCCTGATGGTTCACGTGTATTTGTTGCATGTTCCGCTGATAATTATGTTGCTGTTATAGATATCAAAACTTTGGAAGTTGCCCGCCACTTTGATGTTGGAGGAATGCCTGACGGTCTCGCATGGGCAGTGCAGCAATAGTTGCTTTAGTTTGTTGTTTAGCATGTTTGAACATTTTATAACCAAAAAACTTTTCACTAAGCCGTACCTGAAATCGACGATTACAAAACTTTACCACGGCAGCTATAATCAATACCTTATAACGTAGATTTATTTTGCGCGGATAACAACTACATCCTGTCCCTTTAAACGATGCGTTGAATCTGTTGCCGTACCATGGTCGGTGTAACTTGCAGTAAGTAAGAAAGCTCCATTTTTATCCGGTAATGGAAAGGAGCCTTCGGTGCCGATATAATAATCAATCCCGGGGGCAGACGCATTTTGCATGATCCATCTCACGATGCTTTGAATTTGTTCATTGCTTAATTCCGGATGAGAGGGCATCTTTACATCTCCCCAGATACCGGAAGAACCTTCATGGATCCTCTTTCCGAGCAGGGCCATATCGGCTGCAACCGGTTTATACTTTTTATTGATATCGCTGAATGAAGGACCGATACCCTTGCTGTTGAAACTGTGGCAATTGAAACAGTTTGATGTTCTTATAGCCGCAAGACCGGGCGGGTCGTTTTGAACAGCCTTGCTAAGTTCTGCTGAAAGTTTCGGTTCATCACTGAGATATTTCACCTCAAGCAAAACCTCTTTTTGATTTATCTCATCATATTTTGAATCACCATCTTCCTGGTCAGATACGGTAACGGAATAATGAACCTGCGCACCCGGAGCAAATGTGCTGTTGTTTGCAGGGGAAATGACCTTTACAACAGGCGCATGATCCTGTTGTTGTGTTTGATCTTTTTTAAAAGGAGTTGCAGGATTTATCGCAGAAAAAAGAAGAGATATAAACGATATACAAATGAAAACAAGTACTGGTGTTTTTGCCATAACACATTTGTTGGTACTGATCACGCTTTATTTATTTCTGTTGCTACCCTTTGTGCAGAACGAATGCAGGATTCCATTCCCCTGCTCAGGTTATCTGCGTAGGTTCCTGCAAAATATATCCTTCCTTCAGGCATTATTATCCCGGGCCAGAATTTATGCATCTCGCCGATTGGAAAGGGTTCCATTTCACATACGGGCGCATATTTATCTTTTGACCAATCTTTGGTAATTGCCTGTTCTATTGTATCATGTTTGCCGGGGTATACTTCCCTGAAAGCCGCTAATACTCTTTGCGCCGAAACGCCACTGGGACCATAGGCCTTTAAAATGATGCGGCTCGAGTCAACTTCATTTGTTTCGATCCAGATTGATGAAATATCAGGGTGCTCAAACTCCATGTTGATACTTTTAAAACCATCATCAAGCCAGAATTTTGTACTGCATTCAAAAACAAAAAACGGATGAGAAGAGTAAGAAAGATTATCTACCACATATTGTTTTTCCGGTGACAAAGCTGGCGTAACAGGAATATTTTTAAACACCGGAAGAGTGATGCAATTAACCAGGTAATCAGCGGTCATCTGTTTCTCTTCGTCACGTCCAAAGGGTTTATAACTAACTGTTACGCTGTTTGCATCCTGTTTTATTGCGGTGACAGGATGATTGAGTTTCAATCTTTCTCCAAGACGTTTTGCAAATGCGATCGGCAATTGTTCGTTCCCATCTTTTAAATGAAATGTTTCTCCTTC
>DATBFI010000641.1:0-5012 GCA_036558585.1 Chitinophagaceae bacterium | reverse complement strand
CTAAAAATGAAAATAATTATTACCTTTTTTTTCGCAATTTCTATATCGCTTTGTGCATGCTTTGCCCAGGTAAAAAATTATTACATCAGCCCCGACAGCACTTATCCCGGAATTAATAAAATACACACCGGTCACTTTGTTACCGTTAATATGAGCACCGCTGCCGGGAAAAAATTGTTGATCAGTATTCCCGGAACTACAGGACATGGTGATGTGATGAAATCTTTCGACAGCGTTGCAGCGCTTGAAGGTTATCACGCCATCAGTCTCGACTATCCTAATAACCGCAATACAGCAACTTTTATCAACAGTACAGACAAGGCAGCTTTTAATAAATTCAGGCAGGAGCTCGATTTCGGTACGCCTGTCTCTGATTCCGTTAATGTAGATTCATTAAACAGTATTATTAACCGCATCACCAAACTGGTAATATACCTCGCAAAGACAAGACCTGCAGAAGGCTGGAATAATTTTTTGGATCATGAACAAATAATATGGGAACGCGTTACCCTTGCCGGGCATTCGCAGGGTGCAGGACATGTAAGTTATATCGGGCATGCGTTCAAGGTTCATAAAGTTATCATGCTTTCTGGGCCACAGGATTTCCTCGCAAATTTTGATATGCCTGCACCATGGTTATCCGCTCCTTCAAAAACGCCATACAGCAGCTTTTATGCATTGCTGCACGATAATGATGAATACAACACGCAACGTCAGATCCGTAATGGACTTGCAGCTATGCATGCGGATTCTTCAGTGATCTATCGTTTTCAAAACATGAATGCATTTCCAAAACAAGACAGGATGTTTATTTCTGATATCCCCGTGCAGGATGAACCGCAACAATATTCAGGCATACAAAACCACATGTCAACCATTATGCCCATGCACAGCAAAGTTTGGATCTGGCTGCTAAAAAATTAGAAGATTGTTTTGTCATAGCTGCTGCATGTCGTGTGTAATAAATGTTTAGCCAGGAAATGCTGAATTCGCGAGGTGAATCACAAGTGAGTTGCGAATGCCGAAGCTGCTATTTATTTTTCAAATACATAAGTTGCCCTCTGTGATAGCTTTGATGTGTAGTTCTTGTAAGAAGAACATTCAACCTGTTTCTGTGCGGTTCTTTTGCAAAATCTTCTTCTGATATGGAAGTATGGCGCATAAACCATTCAGCAGGCTGCAATTGACTAAAGCGATCTGTGAGCGTCCTATTTATCTCGTTCCAATATTTTTTTAGTTCATCAATTGAAGGCATTGGAAGACCAGATTTATCCGGACTATTTAGAAAGGGTTCATCCAGTTCAGGGTGAAGTCTCGGGCCTATTCCAAGGAGTTTAAATAAGTTGTCGTTTATTGCTGCAAGGTGCCCAAGGAGATAGATACCAGTATTCCTGCCGGATTTGGTTTCCTGTAATAATTGTTGGTCGGTAAGATTTGCAAGCAATTCATCAACTCTTGCATTTTCTGTTTGCCATGCCATCATTACCATTTTTACAAAGAGTGACTGTTGTGCGTTTGTTTCGTTTGTTACAGTATACATTTTAAAATTATTAGAATGGTTAAAATATAAGGAGCAATGTAAAATATTTTGAACATTTTTCTGAATGAAACCATTCTGAATGGATGACTAAAAGCATGTTAAGCAAATGATGTTGTGACTTAAGTAATTGAACGTTGAATACCGCAACGTCCTTAGTTAAACACAAAACCATTAAACTTTCGCCACGGTTGGTATTCTTCACGCACTGCTTTCATATTTATTTGTCGCAGAACACGAGCAAACGCAGAATAAATTTTCTTGAAATACTTTGAAATGTAAATTGATTTTATTTAACTTTGAATTTCAAAGCACTTTTTAAATGACCAAACTTAACAGTATGAGGATATCAAGAAAAAGATTCGTTATTATCTTCCTTGTTTCGGCGTTTGCATTTATGATTATCACTAATTTACTTTTGGGACCTATCATAAACGGCACGTGGTTCCCGGGAACTGACTCACCAATAGCATGGAAGAGAAACTTAGCTGCAATTATATACCCTGTCAAAATTGTTTTGGTAGGACCCCTGGCACCAATATTCAATGACCCGGACCCGGCACCCCCGGTTCGGATGCTTGCCTGTGCTGTATACTGGACAGCCATGGCATTAGTTCTTTATTTCATTCTCAGTAAAATAATCCCTCGTAAAAAATATAAATCATAGCAAGCTTGTGATATTCTGTTACCCTGAAATTTGGATGGTGTTCCTTCATTAATATATTGGCATGAATAGAATGGAAGAAATATACTATGAAGTAAAGTCTGACAAGTGGTTTCAAAACTTTGCTGTTTTTTGTCGCATTGCACTGGCAGCGAGCTTTCTTCCTGCTGGCTTCGTTAAGATCATGGGCGAACAGTTCGCCGAAGGTCTGCCGCACAACAATCCTTTAGGGCATTACTTCGATGCCTTACTTCTAACAGGTTATTATTACACATTTATTGGAATTGCTCAAATCATCATAGCTATCTTATTACTGATCCCGAGAACTTCTCTTCTTGGTGCACTGATGTATTTTCCCATCATCCTTAACATTTGTGTGCTAACCTATGCAACCCGCTTTGACGGTACACGTCTCAATACGATGGCGGTATTGGCTTGCTTGTTTTTATTAATTTGGGATTATGACCGTATAAAACACATCCTTCCATTTAAGCAACTCAAAACAGATCCTCCTGTTTTAAAAAAGCCTTTGGGTAAGCGCCTCCGAATTATATTTTTTGGAGGTTGCATTACAATCTTAGCCATTATCATCATGGGTACTTTTTATTTATGGGAGATCATGCCCGGCAACTCTGAAGAGGAGTGCAGGAATGGATGTGCTGCCCGTCCTGCAGCTTGCGAATTTTGTGACTGCATTTATGTTGATGGCAAACCGCTGGATAGTTGTTTGGCAGCTTATGATAAGGCGAAAGACATTCGCAGGTCTGATGCGAAGTAGTTGATGATTACGAAGGATAGTTTGTAAGAATAAAATTATTATGCCTGCCCGCCGAAGCTTAAGCGTAGGCGGGAGCCCGCCTTTTATTTTTCTCCAAAGGTCAAAAATGACTCCTTCGGAGAGTCCTTTGGACATAGCGTCGCCTGTGGGGCCTGTCCCGATGAGCGCAGCGATATCGAAATCGCATTCTTGTGCGGTTGGTTTTTATGCGACAGGAAGAAGTGT
Source organism: Chitinophagaceae bacterium (assembly GCA_036558585.1). Classification (GTDB taxonomy): domain Bacteria; phylum Bacteroidota; class Bacteroidia; order Chitinophagales; family Chitinophagaceae; genus DATBFI01. The sequence goes on along the minus strand of DATBFI010000641.1, from coordinate 1,808 downwards.
CTACACCGGTAGTCTTGCTTGTGAGGCTGTTTTCATAAAAGTTTCCTAATTGAAAATAAGTAACACTTTTTTTATTTGTAATACTTTATTATATTTGGGTAATAAATAATAAAAGTATGGAAACTTCTATATTGACATCTAAAGGGCAACTATTAATACCAAAGCGATTGAGAAATAAATATGGCATTAAATCAGGAGTTAAAGTCGCCTTCATTGAAACTCCACAGGGGTTAGTAGTGAAAGCAATGGATGAAAATTTCTTTAACCAGTTTGTAGGAATGTTTAAAGATGAAGCGCCTTCTCCAGGTGAGAGAAAAGCGTGGAAAAAGGAAGAAAAGGCCAAAGAAGAAAAAGCTGCAATCAAACCATCAAGAAAAAGATGAAAAAAATAGTTTTCGACAGCTATGCACTCATTGCATTGTTTCGACAAGAGCCGGGACATGAAATTGTGCTGGACTTGCTGGTGAAGATGGCAAATGATGAAAGCGAAGGATATATCACTGCTATAAACGTGGGTGAAATTTATTACATGATCAGCAAAAAGAGTAACACCAAAAATGCGGAAACCGCAATTGCCGCAATAAAACAAATGCCGATTCAAATTATCGAACCTGATTTAAAAATGTGTCTTGATGCTGCTGCCATTAAAGCAAAACATTCTCTTTCATATGCTGATGCATTTGCTGCGGCTCTGACTATAAATAAAAAAGCTGTCTTGATAACAGGAGATGATGAGTTTGAAAGTTTGACTGGAGAGGCTGGATTTAAGGTTAAATATATTAATGAAAAGTAGTAGGCAACTAAGTGTGCAGTGTAGCTAATGTGTGTTGCGTAATTGTGCTTCGGAAAGTGATTTCGTTAAGCTAAGGCATAAGTACGCTGCGCTGCAAAGGCTTGCCTGCATACCTTGCGCCAGAATGGGGTTGGTGAACAAAATTGATAGAAAATAATAAACAATATGGCTGATAAAAGCATTGCAGATTTTCTTGCCGGTAAATCTGCGCACACCATTGAATTGTATGAGCATTTTATCGCGATGTTTCAAACAATTGGTGTTATTGAAGTGAGTGCCGCGAAAACAATGATAGGTATTTCAAACATGCATAAACGCATTGCATGGATAATACAGTTCGGTAAAAATTTTATTCATGTTGTTTTTCCTTTTAGTAAACCGCATCCTGATAATTTATGCTTTACAAAAATTGCACAAGTGCCCGGCACAGAACAATACAATCACCATTTCAGAATGTTGTATAAGGAAGATGTGAACGACGAAGTGATGGGCTTTATGCGATTGGCGTATGATGAAAAGGAATAGAATTTTTATATTGGATTACAAGGCGTACTTGTGCTTCGGAAAATAATTTCGGTTGTCTAAGGCACAAGTACCCTGCGCTGCAAAAGCTTGTCTGCATACTTGCGCCAGAATGGGGTTTTGTGATTGCATTTATAGTGAAGGCAAACCGCTGAATAGTTGTTTGGCAAATTATAATAAGGCGAAAAATATTCGCAGGTCTGATGCGAAGTAGCTGATAACGGCGAAGGGTAGTTTGTAAGAATTATTATGCTTGTCCGCTGAAGCTTTTAGCGTAGGCGGGAGCCCGGCTTTTATTTTTCATAGCATCGACTGTGGAGCCTGTCCCGATGAGCGCAGCGATATCGGGATCACACTCTTGTACGGTTGATTCATTGTGCAACGGAGCGTCACCCTGAACTTGTTTCAGGGTCTCTTGTCGTGCTTCAATAATTTTTTTATTTTAAGCGAATGAAAAGAGGCGGTTCTGTTTATATTCTTACGAATATTTCAA